>JBEKXG010000232.1:0-7202 GCA_049512295.1 Syntrophobacteraceae bacterium | reverse complement strand
ATCTAAGCTGGTTGTCGGCACCAACTGCGCGGGATCGGACGGCTACTCCGGTTTGACCGCAAATCCGCTGGTCGGGGAGATCACCGATATCCTGACCGCCCAGGGAGGTACATCGGTGATGACGGAAGTGCCGGAGATGTTCGGCGCCGAGCAGATTCTGATGGATCGTGCGGTCGATGAAAAAGTATTTAACGACATCGTCAAGCTGATTACCAACTTCAAAGCCTATTACAAAAAATATGGCATCGATGTGAGCAAGAATCCTACCACGGGAAATTACGCGGGCGGGCTTTCCACGCTGGAAGAAAAGTCTCTCGGATGTACGGAAAAAGGAGGCAAATCAAAGGTAGCCGGAACCATTTCCTTTGGCGGGCGAATAGCGGTTCCAGGTCTGAATCTTTTGGAAGCGCCGGGGCATGACCTGGTGAGCATTACCGGGCAGGTCGCGGCTGGCTGCACGCTGATTCTCTTCACAACCGGACGGGGTACGCCGGGAGGGTTTGCGGCGCCGCTGCTTCGGGTGACCACCAACAGCGCTATCTACAAACGAAAAACGAAATGGAACGATTTCGACGCGGGCGTTCTCCTGAGTGGAACGAGTATGGAAAGGCTCACGGAAGATCTGCTCGACCTCATGCTTAAGGTCGCCAACGGTGAGGTGCGAACCAACACGGAGGTCAACAATTACTTCGAGATGGGTATCTGGCGGGATGGCATTACAACGTGAAACACGACTGGGGATGAGGTTTTGCAATAAATCGGTGCTCAACATCCAACCAAGAAAAGAGGAAGTGCCATGGAAGAGATGAACCGTAGGGATTTCATAAAAACCACAGCGGTAATCGCAGGGGCCGCGGCTTTAAGTGGCTTCCCGGGAATACTCAGAGCTGCGACAAAATCGGCCGTCGCCATTATAAAAAGCGACATGGACTTGGGGAAAGCCTGCAACTTTGACATGTCGGTCTGGGGAGATGACACGGCAAAATCGAAAGAAAAATTGGGGTTGATGGAGCTGAGCTGGACACCCGAAAGCATGACCGAGATCGAAAGAATGCTTAGAAGCGCCTTTGAACTTACCGGCGGGCTCCCTGTAAAGAAAGGTGATACTGTTTTTATCAAGCCCAACGTCGTGCAGGTGCCTCACCTCGGGTATTTCCTTTTGAATGATTATTCTACCGCGCGCGCAGTGGCAACGATCAGCGATCCCCGGGTGGTCATCGCTACAGCAAAAATAGCCAGGGAACAGGGCGCCAAGAGTGTCATCATCGCAGAGAGCAATGCCAGTAATTGCCACAGTTTCTTCCAGGAAGCCGGCTTCGAAACAGGCGTTGCCGCACTGAAGGACCCAGCCGTAAAGATTCTCTATTTAGACGGCACCCCGTACAAAATGATGAAGCCTCACAAGGCCTTAGCGCTCCCCGAATACGCGGTTTTCGATATTGTCGATAAAACCGATACGCTGATCAGCGTCGCCCCTATGAAGACCCACATGTGGGCCGGGACCACCATGACCATGAAAAACTTTATCGGCCTCCCGGCAAACAAAGTGTACGGAAGCTACAAGTCCGGGCTGCCCCATTCGAATATCGCGGATGTCATCGTTGACATGACATCGACGGCCAAGGAACGGATCAGGTCCCATTACGGGATCGTGACCGGGATCTATGCAGGTGAGGGCCTGGGGCCTCTAATGGTGGATGCACAACCGGTGAATGTCATCGTAGCTGGTCCGGATTATGTTGCTGTCGATACGGTGGGAAGCACTGTTATGGGATTTGACGCTGCCGCCATCGGTCATATCAGAAAGGCCCATGAAAAAGGCCTCGGAAGCATGAAGGGCATCGAAGTGCTTGGTACATCTCTTGACAAGGTGCAGTTTGCCGCCAAACCGATTCCGGAGAAGGCCAGGCAGAAGGGAGGCGAAAATAACAGTTGGGATAGCCATGTAGGACAGAAGCTGCCGGTTTAAGCATGCCCTAACAAAAATTCCAGGGAGGTATAGTTATGAAAGCCAATAAACCAGGGGTCAAAGTTTTTATGGTTGTTTTAACAGCGGCGTTTTTGGCAGCGTTCCTTATCGGGATACAGAATATCAGCACCTGCCGTGCCGGAGTGGCAGAAGGCTTCCTGCCGGAAAAATGGTGGCCTTCCAAGTGGGGACCCGAAGATAACAGAGGCGCCAATAATCTCATAACCCCGGACGTGGTCATGTCTGCCCTCACGATACCCAAGACAGGTAAAATCTACAGGCTTGCCTTACCCTACAACGCCAAAATGCCTCTACCGTGGGGACGGACCTATAGCCTGACTATCCCTGGATTGCCCACCGGAGGCCCGTATGGGAAGCAGGGCGTCGTATGGAACGATGAATTCCTGGTCGGAGAAATTGGACAGGTAGGGACTCAGTTCGACGGTCTGGGCCATATTGGAATGAAAGACAAACAGGACGGCGTTTTCAGGTGGTACAATGGGGTCAATTTCCAGCAATATCCCGGAGCGAACTCGCACGGACTGAAAAGACTCGGCCCGGAGCACCTGGTGCCCTATGTAACCAGGGGGGTCCTGATAGACGCAGCAGGGTTAAAAGGCGTCAAGACCATGCAGAAAGGCGAGGCAATTACGGTTGAGGATATTGAGGCCTGTATCAAGAAGGCGGGGATTGCCCCCATTAAGAAAGGAGACGCTGTTTTATTCAATACCGGGTGGATTGAACTGTGGCAGGGGGAAGAAAAAGTTTACGATGGAGGTGAACCCGGTGTAGACCTCAAGGCCGTCAAATATCTTGCCGACAAGGAGGTAAGCATCGTAGGAGCAGATACCTGGGGAGCGCTCGATGTCGTCCCGGCACAAGATCCCGATTATCCATTTCCTTCACATTGCTATCTGGAATGCGTGAACGGGATCGGGCAACTCCAGAACCTGGATTTGAGGGAACTTGCCAAAGATAAGGTTTATGAGTTCCTGTTTGTTTTTGCACCTATTCCTCTGGAGGGCGCAACCGGTTCACCGGTAAGCGCATTTGCTGTTCGATAGGCCCTCCCGGGGGTGTGAAGTGCAGCATTTATCCTGAATTACCGGGTGTTGCGCTACGAGGGGTGGCCCGGATAACGAGTTATCCGGGCCACCCAGGAGTGCCTATTGAGCCTGTCCTTTCTATAACGGAGATATCGATATCGCCGGAGTACTCGTTGCGGTAGGTTCCGGCATAGGCGCCAGCAGGCAGGGAAGGCAACGGCTGTGCGGGGGCCTGGAATAGTCCGTCTGATCGCCTGCCGGGGCTTTGAGCATCGCATCGAAAGCCTGTTTACATGTCGCAAACCAGTCCTTCTCGATCTTCCCGTAGCGCGGCAGGTCGATAAAACCGTAGGCCAGCGCTTCAGGGAGAACCTGGAAGGACGGCTATGGATGAACACCCGGGCAAACCGGGGCCCCAAAGACATCCGTTGACACCTCATGAGGCGGAATCCGATTACAGCGAAGACGGTGTCGACCTCACGCTGATTCGCTGGATGTTGTCGCTCACGCCCGCGGATCGGTTGGACGTCCTGCAGAGTGCAGTCCGGTCCCTTGCGAGGTTAAAGGATGGCACAATCCGTTCCTGACTTCACTGCGCTGCTGCAAACACTCGTCGGCCATGGAGTCGATTTCATCGTGGTCGGAGGCGTTGCAGCCGTTTTGCACGGAGCACCGGTGACCACTCTCGATCTCGATCTTGTCCATTCGCGCTCGCCGGACAACCTCACCCGGCTCGTGTCCGCATTGGAGGACCTGGGTGCATACTACCGGGGACACCGTAAGCTCAGGCCAACGGCCGAGCATCTCGCCTCTTCGGAACACCGCCTTTTAATGACGCGTTACGGTCCCCTCGACATCCTTGGAGCCATAGGCCGGGACCACGGCTTCGATGCGCTATCTCCGCACACGTCCGAGCTGATAGTGGGAGAAATGCGATTGCGCGTGCTTGGCCTGGAAAAGCTAATAGCCGTCAAAGAAGAAGTCGGTCATGAAAAGGACATGATGGTTTTGCCCACGCTGAGAAGGACCCTCGAAGAGAGATCGAAGAAGTGAAAGGGGCGCCAAAGCGGCATGGTCCTTGCGCGAGCGGAGCTAAAATTGCTCCTCGCCTCGATCCGGGGTGTCAGGCGTGGAGCAAAAAGACAGTAGCGGCGAGCGAGGGACAAAAAGATCTCCACGCTCCGCGAGGTAGTTTGCTTCTTGCCCGGATTTTGTGTGCTTCCCGCCACCCTGCCACCGTCTTTATATTTTTCGCTTTTCGGCGCTTTTCCAATGATTTACTATTACCGGCGTTCAGGAGCCTGGTTTGCGTCCGGATTGTTCGGCGTCAAAATTGTTCGACGTCAAGAAATCCTTTTCCGCCCCGGCAGGGCCGATCTTGCCGCTCTGCGAGGTGTGGAACTTATTACGCCGATGAAGATAAAATTTGGGATACTGGCCAAGCTTTTTGCCTGGTATATTTTAGCCTGTCTTATTTTCTACGGGACGATTCTGTCTCTTTTCGTCCACATTCAGACATTCGGTAAAATTTCAGAAGATATCGCCAACCGAAACTACCGGATTTCAACCGCGTCCAAGAAGATGATAGACACACTCTGGTGGATGGCGGAAAATCAAAAAAAATACGACCTTCTAAAAAAAGAAGAGTATAAGGAATACTTTGCAGCCGGCCAGAAGGAATACGCGAGCAACCTGTATGAAATCCTGTGGCTCGGCGCAGGCGGCGTTGGTGACAATCCATGGGACGGTCTTTACCGGGAATACCAGGAGCAGTTCTCGTCCGAGCGCACGGAACAGGCCGACGCCGAACATTCGGATGTGCCCTGGCTCAATGAAGAGCTGATAAACGAATGGGTCGAAAAGATACAGAAAGCCAGGGCGGCGAACGAACGGCAGATCGAGAGCATGGTCGCAAGCCTCGGCAGGCAGGGCCGCACGGCGGTGGAGTGGGGGTTTGTCGGCGTTTCCGCCTCTTTGTTGATCGGGCTGTTCGGGGTGATAGGTTTCAGCTTCGGGATGAGCCGTCCGCTCCGCGAGCTCAGACGGGGGATCAAGTCTATGTCTCGCTCGGGGCTGACCGACCCCATCCGGATTTATTCAAATGACGAATTCGGCGAGCTTGCGGGCGCTTTCAACGACATGGCCGCCCGTCTCACTGAAGAGGAGCGCATGAGGTCGGATTTCATCTCGATGCTCAGCCACGAAATCCGAACTCCTCTGACTTCCATTCGCGAATCGGTCAATTTGATTTCCGAAGAGGTCATGGGAGACATAAATGAGAAACAGAGGCGCTTCCTGCTGATTGCCAGCCACGAACTGGAGCGCATCACGACGCTGCTCAACCATCTTATGCAGATATCGCGCCTGGAGGCCGGAGCGGTTGAAATCCATCCGAGATCGATTGACCTTTGCGAATTCGTTCAAGGTGCGATTTCAAGAATGGTTCCCCCAGCGGAGGCGAAGGATATCTCGATTCATTCGGAAATCGCCCCCACAATATCTGAATTCTACTGTGATCCTGACAATATGCAGCAGGTTTTGCTCAATTTGATCGGAAATGCTATAAAGTTCTCTCCACAGGGGAGCAAAATTCTGGTTTCGGTAAAACGGGACGACTCGGGGAAAGCCTCGAATCTGGTATTCTCGGTCGCAGACAGCGGTCCTGGCATCCCCGTCGAAGAGCAAGCCCTTGTCTTTCATAAATATTACAGGGCATCCGGCGTTCGCGACGAGGTTGACGGGGTCGGCCTGGGGCTGAGCATTTCCAAGTACATAGTCGAGGCGCACGGAGGCGAAATTGGCGTTCGCAGCAACCCGGGCGAGGGAAGCACCTTCAGCTTCACCCTTCCTGTATAACGGAAAGAATAAACTATGGTCCTGAAGACGGGGATTCAGTGCAGATTGATTACTCTTAGGCTAATCATTTTCCTGTTAATTTCCGGGTTGTGTGCATTCGTGTGGGCTGCCGAAGAAAAATCAGTCCTCACCCAGTCCATTCGGCAGGAACTCGAGCAAAAATCCCTGGAAGAGGCAATGAGCGTCTTCAATGCGGGCGACTACAGGAGGGCGAAAATCCTATTCGAAATACTGAGCGACAGCGCGCAGTCACCCGAAATCGGCCGCCAGGCTCTCTTTGGGCTTGCATCCATAAAGCTCGTCCTCGCCCAGACCTCCGATGAATACGCAGATGCGGTCTCCAGTTGGAAGAAATGGAAAGGGCAGGTCAGTTCCTGGACGGGGTGCGAGGACCCGAGGATGCTAACTCCTTTCCTGTTGCGGCTCGAACCCGCAATTAAGGGCCCCGCTGGAACTCAGTCGCGAACGAAAGGCCGCAGGGCCGCTAAAGACGTTGAACTCAGGGAATCCCTCCAGACCAAGGAGAAGGAAATGAAGAGCCTTCGGTCAAAGCTTGAGACGCGCGATCGTGAGATCCGGAGGCTCCGCCACCAGCTTGAATCCCTCGAGGAAATACACCGCAAATATCAGGAGAAGAAGCAGGAAGCCACCCAGTGATTTCCTGCGCCCCGCAGATGAAGGCGTCCACCAAACCAATAATTCTTGTAGTCGATGATGACCTGAATATCCTGGCTGTTCTGGAGGCAAGGCTTTCCTCGATCGACTACCAGGTCCTGACCGCCACGGGAGGCGAGGAAGCCCTCGAGATACTCAAAAGCAGGCCGGTCGATCTGATGATCACTGATGTAAAGATGCCGGGCATGGGGGGTATGGACCTGTTTTCCGCCGCGCAGACGGCCCGCCCGGGGCTGCCTGTCATGTTTCTGACTGCCTATGGGACAATCCCGGATGCGGTAAGGGCCCTGAAAGCGGGGGCCGTTGATTACCTGACAAAGCCCTTCAGTGGACGCGATCTGATCTCGAAAGTCCAGGAGGTGCTC
This sequence comes from Syntrophobacteraceae bacterium, assembly GCA_049512295.1. GTDB lineage: Bacteria > Desulfobacterota > Syntrophobacteria > Syntrophobacterales > Syntrophobacteraceae > SbD1. The sequence goes on along the minus strand of JBEKXG010000232.1, from coordinate 291 downwards.
AAGAAAAGCGCGCCCCGGCCCACGCTCGATACGCTTCCTCCCTTGAGCGAGTCGCTCTGGGGCGGGAAAAGCCCGGCGATGCGCGAGTTGTACGATCTGATCGACCGCATTGCCAGAAGCGACGTAAACGTATTGATCCTGGGTGAGAGCGGAGTCGGCAAGGAGCGGGTCGCACGTCTGCTGCACCAGCGCGGCCCCCGCCGCGAGCAGCCTTTCATTGTGGTGGACTGCGGCTCCACGCCGAGCGGATTGTTGGAGAGCGAGCTCTTCGGGCACGTTCGCGGCGCCTTT
>JBEKXG010000231.1:0-7223 GCA_049512295.1 Syntrophobacteraceae bacterium | reverse complement strand
GGTGTGGCCGGATTCACCCGGAACAGGTGGCCGCCTTCAATCGGAATCGGTGGCCGGAATCGTCCGGAATCAGTGGCCGCTTTCCCTCGGATTAGCTGGTCGGAATCATCGGAATACACAGCGATAAACATGACAGCCTCATTATCAGCCCAAATGCATTCCAAAGTCGGTTGGAGCCACTCACTCATCCGTTGTAGTCTAATGGCGTGATCGCCATAATTATGCACGACTGAAAGCATTTGGTGCGCAAACTCGTCTGAAATGGCAAGGTTACCCTTGATGTCGGCTACCGTGATAATCCCGGTGTCGAAATGAAATTCTTTTTCGCCTTTTTCGTTTTGCACGGATCTCGAAAATGTCTTTTTCGCTATAGCCGCCATGAATCCAGACATGGTTGAGATGTAACGCTTACGGGTTTCTTTCTTTGCGAAATGCTTTATCAAGGCAACCGCCAGAGAATCGAGTTCCCGGTCCTCACCATTTCGGTCCTAAGTTTCTTTTTCCGTCTTTGTGGATTCCTTCATCTCATTCGTTTTTTTCACTTTGTTTCTTGGTTTCACGATGTGGTCCTTTCTCGGTTTAAGATTTGTTCCCAATTCACTACTCAGATCGAGTGGCGCCGAGAATGGGTCCAACTCTATCCCGTCTCGGGGCAGACCGGCGGAATCAATATTTCTCCTATCCAGGAAATCCGGAGAGCTTCAAAAGTTCAAGATGTCCGGATCATTCCCGTCATGCTCTCCCGCCTGATCAGGATTTTCACCTTTGGAAAGATAGGGCAAGAAACGGTACCGTACTCGATTCCTCTATCCTGTGAGTAATTGATCCAATTCTGGTATAATTTTGTACCGTTGCGACAACATGTGACATATTTGTGCCAACTTTTAGAACTTATGACATGTAATCCCGCCACATAATCCAGTGGTTAAGCCGTATTCCAAAAATTGGCAGGACCCTTGCTTCAACCTATCCAGCGTCAAGAATCCCTTATTTTGTTGCCTGAACAATTGGGATGGAAGAAAACTTGGGGGAGTATGATCCGTTGAGTTACCTTGCGTCAATTCGTGCTGTTACCTGTTTTAATATCGCTCCGAATAAAAAGCGGCTGTCCTCGCTGGATGCTTTTCGTGGCCTTACAATCTCTTTGATGATTCTGGCTAACTTCCGCGGCGAAACTGGTGCGGTCTTTTCTTTTCTGGAACATGCGGTTTGGAATGGCTGGACTTTTGCGGACACCGTTTTCCCTTCCTTCCTTTTTATCGTCGGGGTATCGCTTGTTTTTTCATTTGCTGGTCGTGAGGAAGGCCGCGCCTCCAATAAGGCGTTCGAGCTTCGGGTCGTAAGACGAACTATCATCTTGTTCGCGCTTGGGCTTCTTCTCAACAGCATTCCATCATTCCAGTTTTCAAATATCCGAATACCTGGAGTACTACAAAGAATTGCAGTCTGCTATTTTTTTGCTTCGCTGATTGTGCTGAAATCCGGTTTGAGAGGCCGCATTTTATGGCTTCTAACCCTGCTTGTCTCCTACTGGGTGATGATGCGGTTCGTCCCCGTCCCGGGAATCGGCGCCGGCGTGCTCGAACCTGGAAAAAATTTTGCCGCATGGGTCGATTCGCTTTTTCTGAACGGGCACATGTGGTCATATTATGATGGCAAATGGGATCCGGAAGGAATCGTAAGCACAATTCCAGCGATCGCCACCACTCTTTTTGGCGTGCTCACGGGACAATGGCTCAGATCTTCCACATCACAGCACCGCAAAACAGTTGGAATGCTATGTTCCGGGCTGCTCCTGCTCATCGCCGGCCAGATATTGAGCAACTTGCTGCCGATAAACAAGAGCATATGGACGAGCACCTTCAGTATATTCATGGCAGGACTGGCACTTGTCTGTCAGGCACTTTTTTACTGGCTTATCGATATCGCAGGTTTTTCAAGATGGACAAAACCACTTATCATCCTCGGCCTGAATCCAATCGCTCTCTATATGCTATCTCAAATTCTTGGTACTATGCTCCCGTCCATGGACTTGTTTGGAATCTTCTCTGCTCCTATTGTAAACTTGGGTGTTGCATCTTTCTTCTACCCGATCGAGATTCTTCTGTCCATATTTCTAACCGCTTGGATTATGTGGCAAAAACGCATTTTTATAAGAGTTTAGGGCAGAGTTCCAATTAACGCCCGGCCCGGTACCCGAACCAAATAATCTTTCTCTACTTCAGAGATCTCTCCTCTGGTCCTTGAAATCTCGACGTCCCGAAGATTTGCCTTGTTCAGATCGTACATCGACGCGGTCTTCGCCAACCACCAGGAACTGGTGGATACCCATCCTGCCGCCGCAGAAACGGTCCCGGCAAACTTCGTCCACAACACGTTCCTGCCTTACCACCCGGGCGCGTCCCGCTACTATGCGAATCGGGTGATGACCGGCGCCGTCAAGGGCGATTGACTTATTGGGTTAGCATCGGTTTGCAGCCAATCCCGGAGGTCTGCCTACTTGAACTCGTAGGACAGGATATTGTTCACGTCAACCTTCCTGATCGCGGCCAGTTCCTCGGCAGTTGGAGGGGCCATAGCCGGCGCCCTGGTTTCGTCGATTTCCCAGCCGGTGTTTTCCTTTACCTCCTCGACCGTGGTGTATGGGAAGACGAAGTCGAGCTTCAGGTATTTCTCGCCGACAGGTTTTCGGAAAATGCAAAGAGGCGTGATGAGGGTAAAGAGCTTGTCGAGCGCCGGAGAGGTCGTTGCAAACTCGACTCGCTCGACAAATGTTCTCTTGTCGTGAGCTGACTTCCAGATCGTGGTCCTCGGGGTTACGGGTGTGAGCGTGGCGCTCCCGGCGCCCCCCGGTCCTCTGAGCTTTGGGTGGTCATAATCTCCGCCAAGGTAGGACATGGCTATGCGTCCTTCCTTGTCCATCTGAAGGCATGACAGGAAAGCTATGTCGCCCTTTCCGGAGCAGAAGAGGTCGAATATGCAGTCCAGCCCGAATGCGGCGATCGAGCCCTCATAAGTATTGGCCGTAAGCGTTGAGGCACAATAAGGAGACCTCGACCAGTCATGGTCGAGGCCATCGCTAAGCGTAACGTAAGAAAACTCTTTCCCGAGAGCCTTGGCGGCTTTCATGGCCACCATCGGGGTGGGGGAAGCCAGGCCGTGGAAAACGACGTCGCCTTGCCTGATCTCCCGCATTATGGCTACAGCCATCATTTCCGGTTTTCCGTAATCTTTTCCGTATTCCATGCTATACCCTCCCCTTCAGCATTTTTTCCGCAAAGGACGGGACCTCTCCGGCCTTGACCGCTCCGACATAGGATTTGTGATCGTCCCAATCCACGGTGAGATATTCGGGGTAGCATACACCTGGCTTCGCTCCACCGGGCAGTGCGACCACCGCCGCGACGCTCAGGTAGGGGATCGCGGTGAGCTTGGGCTCTTCCTGCATTCGGTAGGTGCCGACGATTCGCTCGGTTGTGATGATGGTCTTCCGGGCAGCCCTTGACAGCAGAACGTCCTGGTAAGTAGGGCCGATAATCCGGGCATTTCCGTATCTATCGGCTTCCTGAACGTGAATGATCGCGTAATCAGGCACAAGCGCCTTTACGCAGACAACTTCCTTGCCGTCGAATGGGCTCTTGGAGACTTGAAAAAACTCGGGCCGGAGCGCCACAAGGTCGCTTCCCCACATCCCGCCGACCGGCATGAAAGGGATTCCATAGGCTCCCGCACGGAGAGCATTTATAATCGAGGTTCAGGATCCCTCGATTGCCCGCCCGGGTCCGCCTTTTTCCATTGATTTTCGCATCCCCGGGGCGAGACCTGCTTCATTTTCCAATCCGAAGAACCCGAAATAGGCTGTGTCGGCCTGGAAGGTGGCGAACAGGTAATCGGCTGCTATCCCGATCGCGGCTCCACAGACCTTGAGCTCCTTGACGGGTTTTCTGGTAAGTTCAAGAAAAAAAAGACTCGGGTTGCGGTGCATGGCGTTGCCGCCAACGGCCAGCAACATGCCGTCCCTGATCAGGTCGGCGGCTTGAGAGAGGGACATCACTTTTTCCTGCATCTTTATCCTCCTGCTCGGCCGTAAAACTCCCCCGGGCGAGAATGGCCATCAGAAACTGGTGCATTAGAGTGAGTTTTCCCCTTTTCCAAAAAGGCGATCGTGCTCTATTTTCAGGCAACTGTTCATCACGACGTTCAGACCGGCGCGCCTCGCCGTTTCGGCCGCTTCTTCGTGTTCAAGGCCCAGTTGCATCCACACCGTCTCGGCTCCGATTTCGATTGCCTCCTCCACGACAGGCTGAATAGCGTCAGGCTTCCGGAAAATATCCACCACATCCACGTGCTCTGGAATTGACTTCAAATCCGGATAGCATTTTTCCCCCAGAACTTCTTCGCAATTCGGATTGACCGCAATCACTCTGAACCCCTGCTCTTGCAGATATTTTGCAACCTCGTGGCTGGGCCTTTCCGTTTTGGGTGAGATGCCCACGACCGCTATTGTTTTCGCGCCGCGCAGGATATTTCTCATATACCGGTCTGTTGCTGCGGGGCCGGCTTTCAGTTTACATTCCATGCTCTTTTCCCCCATCATTCGCAAAACCTTTATCTGCGATAGAAAATAGTCAGAAGGTTCAAACTGTCGATCAAACTTAAACTTTTATTGAATTACAATGACTTTTGCAAATCATTTGACTCTCGGCAAGGCAAGGGATACTAGAAAGGGCACGACACGGAAACGTGGATAAATCTTCCCCTCACCTTCTGTCGCCCTCACCCCCTCGCGCTCTCGGGGCAGGTGCGCAAAAGTTGGAGTAAAGATGCAGTTTTTATCCGGCAACCCGGAGCCTTTACAGACGGCGTTTTTAGCTGCACTGGTAATCATGATCGTCTTGCTGGGCATGAGCGTCGTTTTCCTGGTAATTCTGCTTCGCAGGAAGGGCGGCGGGGATTTTGCCGCGTTCGTTCCTCGCTTCGATTCGGTGGATAGAGGTCTGGACCGATGCGAGCGCTCGTTGCGGGATGAAATCGCCAGGAACCGTGAAGAAGCCACACTGGTCGCCCGGCAGGGACGCGAGGAGACCGGGAACGCTCTAAGGTCGTTCGGGGACTCGCTTCAAACCAGCATGACCAATATCGCCGGTCTCCAGAAAGACCAGTTGGAAACATTTGCGGGCCAGCTTTCACTTTTGACCCGGACAAACGAGAACAAGCTCGACTGGATGCGGGAGACCATCGAGCAGAGGCTGCACGCGGTGCAGCAGGAAAGTGTCAAACAGCTTTCAATCGTGCGTGACGATGCTTCGGCCAATTCGAAGACTTTGCGGGAAGAAATTTCCAATTCTCTCAAGAACTTCAACGACTCGCTAAAGAATTTCAATGATTCTGTGCTCAAGGGAATGTCCGGGATGGCTACGCTGCAGAAGGAGCAAATAGAGGCGTTTACCGTCAGGCTGGGCAGATTGACCGAATCCAACGAAAACCGGCTGGAGGCCTTGAGAAACGCAATAGACGGCAAGCTCAAACAAATCCAGGAAGACAACTCCAGGCAACTGGAGCAGATGCGGGCAACCGTTGATGAAAAACTTCAGGGTACGCTTGAAAAAAGACTCGGTGAATCCTTTAAGCAGGTCTCGGAAAGACTGGAGCAGGTGCATAAAGGATTGGGCGAAATGCAGGCGCTGGCAACAGGGGTTGGCGACCTGAAGCGGGTGCTGACCAATGTGAAAACCAGGGGCGTGTGGGGCGAAATCCAGCTTGAAACGCTTCTTGAACAGATTCTGACGCCGGATCAATTCGAACGAAACGTCCAAACCAGGGAGGGATCTGCGGAAACCGTGGAATTTGCCATCAAGCTGCCGGGGCGGGGCGAAGAAGACAGCGGAGAGGTTGTCTGGCTCCCGATTGACGCAAAATTCCCGATTGAAGATTACCAGAGACTGGTTGACGCCCAGGAGAATTCCGACCAGGGAGGGGCCGAGCAGGCTGGAAAAATGCTGTCCGCCACAATAAAGAATTGCGCAAAAACGATTTGCGACAAATACCTGAACCCGCCCGCAACTACTGATTTCGGCATAATGTTTCTTCCAACCGAGGGTCTGTATGCGGAGGTAATCAGGAGGACCTGGCTGGTTGAAAGTCTGCAGCGCGAATGCCGCGTTATCGTGGCGGGACCGACTACTCTGGCCGCTCTTCTGAACAGTCTTCAAATGGGATTTCGCACGCTTGCCATCCAGAAGCGATCCAGCGAGGTCTGGAAGCTCCTCGGGGCGGTCAAAAATGAATTCGGGAAATTCGGAACTACTCTTGAGGGGGTCAAGAAAAAATTGGACCAGGCGGCCAATACTATGGATGACGCCGCGAAGAGGTCTCGGGCAATAGAGAGAAAGCTGCGCAACGTGCAGGAGCTTCCATCTGAAGAGGCCCGGGGGCTGCTGGTTTCAAACAATTTGGATACGGAGCCGGAAGAAGTTAATTGACTTCCGGTGACCGTAAAGGCATACTACACTTTTGATTTAGCGAGTATTGGACTCTCAGGATTGATTTTTTGGAAAGACAATGACGTAAATAATAATTTCTCGCTGCCGGCTGGGTGTAGTTCTCCGGAAATCGCCTCCTGCTTACTCCTCCAAATCCTGCAACTCTGCTGTGATATCCCGGAAAAATGGTCCACCGTAGCTGAATAATAAGTGGTTTCAAATCGGTCCTCGATGGCGCTGGAAACCGTAATTTTATAGTGATTTGCGCCACTAAGGTCTTGACGGTCCCGGATGGAATTCATAAGAGTTCATCTGTTCTGCATTTTCCGGCTTTTAATTGAACGTGGTAATCTTTTTGGGATACACAGGCATCGCGAGAACGGCTTACCGTTTTGCAATCCCGCCGAGAAATCCGAATTGCTTCGTGGAGATTGCGTCTAAATTACACGTGTGGTTCTCGATATTTGTTTTTCTAATCAGCTTAGGAGGATAAGCATGGTTAACGCGGTAACACAGAGTATTCTGGTGGTCGGGGGCGGCATGAGCGGACTCACCGCCGCCATCGAAGCAGCAGAAGCGGGCCGCGAGGTCTATCTCGTGGAAAAAAATCCTTACCTGGGAGGTCGAGTAGCCCAGCTTCATCAATATTTTCCGAAGCTGTGCCCCCCATACTGCGGCCTCGAGATCAATTTCCGCCGGATAAAAAACAACAGCAAAATCCGCTTCTTCACGATGGCTGAG
>JBEKXG010000230.1:0-7268 GCA_049512295.1 Syntrophobacteraceae bacterium | reverse complement strand
TGCATGGCCAAGGGTCTCACCGGAGAAAAAGGCAGCGGCAGGACAGGCGTACTATGTCGCAGAGACGGAATGGAAAAGACTGGTGGCCCAATGGAAACGCGAAGCTTCGAGTGAGGCTTTTGCTGCAAAGCTAAATATCTTAGAGAAAGCACGCGTGGAGTTGGCGGATCTGCCTAATGAGCGCCGCCGACGGCTCGCCAAGCTGGAGGCTGAACGAGAGAAAAACCAGCGACAGCGTTACCTTGATCGGTTTCGGATCGAGCGGGCAAAAATCCATGGGATTGGCATGGGGCGAACCGCGATGTTGGCTTCCTATGGCATCGAGACAGCCGCAGATATCGAAAGGTCAAAGATCATGCGAATTCGGATTCGGTCAAGCTCTGACATCTGAGCTTGTCGAATGGGGACGGGGCCATGAGAGGAATTTTCGGTTCAATCCGGCCGAGCCTGTTGCTCGGGGGGACATCGATTCCATGGATCGTGAACTGGAAGCTCGCCGGCATAGCCTACTCTCGGCATTGTATCGTGGACCTGATGAACTGCGGCGTCTTAGCCAAGGCATTATCGCCGCTCGCCCAAGCCTGATGCCAGCACTCGAAGAGGCTTGGACGTCTTTCAAGATAGCGGAAGCACAACGCAAAGCACTCTGCTAAAAGCCGACTCATCGGGTTTTAGCGCTGTTCTGAATGTGCATACCCCCCGATCCACAAGAAGGGTCGTAAATCTCCATTTCCTCCTGTGGTTTTATCAGGCGGACCGCAATGCGGCTGCAACGTCACCGGTGTGAGCAGATTTCTGTCTTTGAGGTGCGTTGATGTGTAGCTGAGCCGATAACATATTCTCTCTGTCCACTGTTCACCGCGAAGCATGGGGGCAACCGGTTGTAAAATTGCGCTACTGTGCTAAAATGCGGTCCAAATAGGTCGAAAATGTCCTAAATGACTGATATGACCTATACCAGCTTTCGTCTGGCAATCAAATCGACCGGGGTTTTTTACCGTGACGGAAAAGGGTTTTTTCGCGGGTAAAGCCGCGCTTGTAACCGGAAGCTCGAGGGGAATCGGCCGCGCTATAGCCCTGGCCTTCGGGCGGGCCGGCGCCGATGTGGTTGTAAATCACTCCAGGGCCGGAGGAGCCTCACTCAGTAAAGCGGAGGAGGTTTGCCGCGAAATCGAGGGGTTGGGGCGGACATCTTTTGCCGTACAGGCGGATATCGGGTTGAAATCATCGGTCAGGGAAATGATGCAGGTGATTTCCGACCGGTCGGGCCGACTTGATTTCTTAATACTGAACGCGGCCAAGGCCCCTTTCAAGCCGATCGAAAAGCTTTTGGAGAGGGAAATTCGACAGCTTGTCGAAACCAACTTCATGGGGAATATCTTCTGTATTCAGGAGGCGTTGCCGCTCCTTAAGGCCTCTGAGGGTAAAATCGTGTTCATATCCAGTCTAGGGAGCCGTTTCTACAACCCCGCCTATCCTCTCGGGAGCATGAAAGCGGCAATGGAGGCCGTGGTGAGAGACTGCGCCGAAAGTTTGGGTCCCGGAAACATAAGCGTAAACGGTATCTGCGGAGGGATCGTCAGGACCGACTCGTTCAAAGTTCTGCGGCAGTACATGGAAGAACTCGAGTATATTCCCGACGAACTTTGCGTCAGTACGGACGCAGTCGCCGACGTGGTTCTGTTTCTTTGCAGTCCCGCCGCACGGGGGATTCGCGGTCAGACCATCGTGGTTGACAATGGCTTGAGTAATAGACTATACCGCCCCGCATGGCAGGGAAAACAGAAATCCAAATAGAGAGGTTGACTTATAATGAAACAGAATCTCATCCCCGAACAGAGGGTCCTGGATGAAGTAAGGAAAGCGATCTCGGAGGGAATCGATATTAACCCCGCGCGCGTTGAGCCGGAAAGTTCCCTCATCACGGACCTGGGCGCTGAATCGCTCGATTTCCTGGATATAAATTACCGGTTGGAGCAGACTTTCGCGATAAAGATGGCTCGGCGCTCCGTCCTCGATCATATGGAGGAACTGTTCGGCGAAGAAACGGCAATCGATTCGGACGGCAAGTTGACAGACAAAGCCGCCAGAGTATTGGCCATCCGCTACGACGGGTCCGGCAAACAAATTCAGGCCGGCATGGATATGGACGATCTGCCCGCGATGGTTACGGTAAGCTCTATTGTCGAAGGGGTAATGAGCCTTCTGGATTCGCTGCCTGAAAAATGCGTCAACTGCGGGGCTGCGAACTGGGGCCTCCAGGATGAAACCCTAATAACGTGCGGGGCCTGTGGTGAGGCGGGCACGTTCACCAACGGGGACGACCTCATACAAATCTGGCTGAAACAGGTGCAGGAGAACGAAAAAATCTTCTGATTCCGCGACAGTCTGAGCTTCAGGACCGGACTTAAATATGCCTCGAAACGGAAAGCGGGTGGTCGTTACCGGTTTTGGCGCGATCACCCCGATCGGAAAAAACAGCCGGGAAACCTTTGAGAACGCTAAGAACGGGGTCTCCGGAATAGACTTCCTGAGGTCTTTCGAAACGCAGGGGCTGCCTTGCCGCATCGGGGGGCAGGTGGATGATTCATGGCTGAACGCTTTGCCGGCCAAAGGGCTTCAGGGGATCGAGAAGTGCAGTTCGCGCGGCCTGAAGCTAATGATATCAGCGGTTTCCGAAGCCGTCGAATCGGCCCGCCTCGATTCGGTCGAAAACAGGGATAGAATCGGCGTAAGCCTCGGCTATCATGGGGAAAACCCATCGGTCGAAGACATGCTCATGCTATACCGCTACAGCAGCAAAGACGTTTGGGATATCCGAGGCCTCACAAAGAACGGCGTTTATTCCTTCTTTAATTTCTTCCGCAGAAAACCGGACGTGGCCACCTCGATCCTGTCGATTCTGTTCCATTGCAGGGGCAGCAGTCTTACCACCGTCTCCGCTTGTGCGGCCGGGGCGCAGGCCATCGGCGAAGCGCTCGGGATCATAAGAGACGGCAAAGCGGACGTGATGATCGCGGGAGGCTGTGAATCCAATCTGAACTTTTCGGGTTTTGTCGGCTTTGTACTGCTTCGGGCGCTTTCCGAAAGGTATTCGTCTCCTGAAAAGGCCTCGAGGCCGTTCGACCGAAAAAGAAACGGGTTCGTCATGTCCGAGGGCGCCGGAGCGCTCGTTCTCGAAAGCCTCGATCATGCCCTTGAGCGAAAGGCGCCAATTTTCGCCGAGCTGCTGGGGTACGGGTCCTCAGCCGACGCGTTTCGGATAACGGACATTCATCCGAAGGGCGAGGGCGCCGCTTTTGCGATGCAGGGGGCCATGGCGGACGCCGGCCTTACCCCTGACGACATCGACTACATTAACGCTCATGGCACTTCGACCCTCCAAAACGACCAGATAGAGACCCTGGCGATAAAGAGGGTTTGGGGAGAGAGGGCGAAAAAGATCGCCGTCAGCTCCAACAAATCGATGATCGGCCACACCATTGCCGCCGCAGGCGCAATAGAAGCCGGCCTTACCATAATGGGGATGAACGCTTCGGTGCTCCTGCCGACCATCAATTACGAATTCCCCGATCCGAAATGCGATCTCGACTACGTTGCCAATCAGGCCCGTGAACTGGAACACGGCATTGCGCTCTCCAATTCTTTCGGTTTTGGCGGCCAGAACGCATGTTTATGCTTCGGTAAATTTCGCCGATGAAAGCCATTCCTCAGAGCCGCTCATCTCCTCTTACCTCCGGTCAAATCGCAATAACGGGGGTGGGAGCGGTATGCCCGCTCGGCAATTCGGTCCTGGAAATCTGCCAGGCATTGACCGCCGGGAAATCCGGCCTCAAGGAGATTGTGGATTTCGATGCCGGGGGGTTCGGCTGTACGGCGGCCCGGGCGGAAAATCTTCCCGCGATCAAGACCGATATTCATCCTCAGCTTGCCAGGTGCATGGGAAAGCATCTTTCGCTTCTGCTGATCTCCGTGCAGGAAGCCCTTGGCAACGCCGCTATCGCGCCGGGGATATTCGATCCTGAGGATTTCGGCTTTTTTGCGGGAATGGGGATGGTTGATTATCACATCGAAGACCTGCTTCCGGCCGTGCTGAAGTCGCTGAGTCAAGGGGGCGATCTGGACTACGACAGATTTTTCTCCGGCGGCTTTCGGGAAATCTATCCGTTGTGGCCTCTGGGCATGCTCAACAATGTCGCTTTTTGCCAGGCGGCCATACACTTCGGGCTGCGCGGCGAAAACTGTGTTTTTGCGCCGCATGGGGATGCGGGGATTCAGGCTGTCGCCGAAGCGGTGAAAGTTCTGGGGGAAGGAAAGGCAAAAGCGGCGCTCGCAGGGGGCGTAAGCGAGGAGGTATCGCCGCTCAGCCTCGCCAGGGCCCGCTTGAAGGGGCTGATTGGCCGGTCTGAGGTCAAATCGGGCGCGCAGGGCGCACAGGGCGCCCCTTCCGGGATTTCGCTCGGAGAATGCGGGGCGATGCTGGTCCTGGAGCCGCTGTCAGGCGCTATGGAGAGAGGGGCAAAAATCCTGGCCGAGGTCATGGGGTTCGGGTTTTCATGCCAAAGGGAAGAGGAAAGCAATTCGGCTTCCCGGCAGGCTATGTCCTTTGCAATGCAGGGAGCGCTTCGTCAGGCCGAAGTTCGCCCGGACCAGATCGACCTGATTATGCTGGGAAGTCACTCTCAAAACGAGCTTGAAGCTGTCCGGGAGATATTCGGCACGGGGGTCGAAGCGCCGGTTGCGGTCTCTACCGCCGGGGCGCTGGGGGAAATGTTTGCAGCGGGGCCTATCCTGAATACGGCAATCGGGCTGAATATCCCGGATTTGTTCGCATTGCCGGGGGACATTTTACCGTACCCGCCCCGGGGGGGCGGTTCGCGCGGCGTCCCCTCGAGCCCGCGCCGGGTCCTGGTAAACGGGCTTAGCTATGAAGGCCGCTGCGCGTCCATGATTGTCGGGAAAACCGCAGGTGGGACTATATGAGACTTCTGCTCTATGACCGGATAACCAGCCTTTCGCCGGGGGAATCGATAACCGGGATAAAAACCTTCTGCCTTTCCGAAGAGTTTCTTCGCGGACATTTCAGCAAACAGGCCCTCATCCCGGGCGTGATGTTCATCGAAGCCATGGCCCAGCTTCTTGGCTGGCTGATTATACATACGCATGATTTCCGGCTCTCGGCGGTAATGTCGCTGATCGAGGACGTGAAGGTGGCGCCCGGCATGAGGCCGGGTTTTTGCGCAGAGATTTCCGGGCGGCTGGTGTCAACCTCGAGGAGCGATTCGCTGGGTTCGGCGCAGATGAAGGTTGACGGCCGCGAAGCGGCATCCATCGGCAGAATCATTTACGTCCATTCTTCCAAGGCGGACCCGGATGCGCTGCGCAGCATGTTCCGGTACTACGGCGGCTGGCAGGGCGCCTGAAAAAGGCTGACATGGGCAATCGAAAGGTAGTAGTAACCGGTCTTGGACTTGCCACGGCGCTTGGGCTGGAGGTCGGGGAGAACTGGCGCAAGGCGCTGTCCGGCGTCTCCGGGGTAAGCAAAGTCAGGCTGCCATGTGCCGGAAAATCGCCGGTTCAGGCAGCCGGACAGGTATCAGCCGAAGACTGGGACCGGATTTGCCGCGAGTTTCCCTCCGAGGCCGAATCGGAAGGGGAGCGCAGGACTCTTTTTGCCCTTTGGGCCGCAAAACAGGCGTTGAGCGACGCGGGGCTGGCGCAAAAAGGACCGGACCGCTCGCGGTTTGGCGTGGCGCTCGGCTCAGGGCTTGGAATAAACCGGCTGGAAGACATTCACAATTGGCTGAGCCAGGAGAGAAAATTCGATTCAGCGCGGTTTGCGGCCGAATTGGACCGGGTCAACCGGGAATCCATAATCCGCAACAATGCGAGCGGGCCCGCCGCCGTCATATCCGGCAGATTCGGCCTGAATGGGATGAATGCGACGGTTACTACGGCCTGCGCATCGGCAACACAGGCTCTTGGCGCTGCTTACAGGGCGATCAAGAGAGGGGAGGCGGACCTGATGCTTGCCGGGGGCGCCGACTCTATGATAAACCCGGTGGGGCTCGTATTTTTCGCCCTGCTCGGTTCCGCCGCCGTATCCAAACTTGAGCCTGAAAGCCTTTGCCGTCCTTTCGACCGAAAAAGGTCCGGGCTGGTCATGGGAGAGGGGGCGGGCATTGCCGCCCTGGAAGATGAGTCTCACGCGCTCGATCGAGGCGCAAGAATTTACGCCGAGGTTGCCGGATACGCTTCCACTATGGATGCATGGCGGCTGACCGCGCCGCATCCGGAAGGGCAGGGGGCGGAGGGGTGCATGTCCCGGGCACTGGCGGATTCGGGAATGGGGCCGGAGGAAATCGATTATATAAATGCTCATGGAACATCGACGAAGCTGAACGATCTGGCCGAGACAATAGCCATAAAGAAGGTCTTCGGCGGGTGTGCCGGGCAACTCGCGATAAGTTCGAGCAAGTCGCTGACCGGTCACCTGCTGGCCGGTTCCGGGGGGCCGGAGTTTGTGTTTACCGTGCTTTCGGTGGCCCGGGATCAGATCCACCCAACGATAAATCTGTCCAATCCCGATCCGGGGTGCGATCTGGATTACGTTCCAAACGCCGGGCGCCAAAAAGTCGTTCGTGCCGCCCTGTCGAACTCGTTCGGCTTTGGAGGCCAGAATGCTACGATTGTGGTAAGAAAGTATCCAGGTGAAAAGTGAAATCAAGCTGAAGCTGAGTGGAAAGACCGCCCTTGTTACCGGGGGCGCGCGGGGTATCGGCGAGGCCGTAAGTCGAACGCTCGCGGCCGCCGGTGCGAAGGTTGTCATAAATTTCAATAAATCCGGTGAAAAAGCGGAAAAACTCCGCGATGAGTTCCACTCGGAAGGATTTGAATCGGAGATTTTTCAGGCGGACGTGAGCGAACCGGCCCAGGTGGACAGGCTTTTTCAATTTATCAGAAGCTTTTCCGGTCAGCTCGATATCCTGGTTAACAATGCGGGTGTGACCCGGGACGGTCTTTTGCTCGCCATGAATGTGGCCGACTGGGACGCGGTCCACGACGTAAACCTCAAAGGAGCGTTCCTGACGACGCGGATGAGCGCCGAATTGATGGTTCCAAAACACTGCGGAAAAATAGTGAACATCGCCTCAGTCTCCGCAATGCGCTCCGGCCGCGGCCAGACCAATTATGCGTCGTCCAAGGGCGGACTGGTCTCATTTACCCGCGCATGTGCGATCGAGCTTGCTCCTAAGGGCATCCAGGTA
>JBEKXG010000229.1:0-7279 GCA_049512295.1 Syntrophobacteraceae bacterium | reverse complement strand
CTAGTTTCCATCCGGAAAGGGTCCTTTTCCGCCCCCGGATCGAGTCCGGGGCAGGCTCTGGCGGTGTCAATCTTCGGGCTTGCTTGTGCGGCGTACCCAAGTACGCCTCCGCGCAACCCCTCGATTTCCTAGCCAGAACGGAAAATCCCTCCTTCCCGAACAGAAACCTCGCGGGGCGTGGAGTTCTTATGCGGGGTTTCCGGATGGACACTATGCTAACCATATTTCGCTTTGCCGCATAGGCAAAATGTTTGTTTGTGCATCATCGATGGTTCTCGCGCTTTTGAGGAAGTTAGTTTTTTTGCACAAAATTCTCAAGCAATCTTCCCCACTATCCGAATCTATGGTCAAGATATGAAGCTCGCGCGCCGTTTCTTCGATCAGCTATTAATCTTCCCCCTGTCCGAATCAATGTTCATCAACATCTGAAGCTCGAGCGCCCTTTTCTTTGTGTTTTCGCTTCCAGGTTGGCGGGCGGAAAAGACTCGATGCTCTGAGCAGCCAAAATATGTGGGATCTGAAGGCAAAAGAGCGCATTTATTGTGTTTGGCCCGTATTACATCAAAAAATTAACGAGGGAGGATGTTGGCCATGTCAAACCAAAGTCGAGGGGTATTCCCTGTTACGGTGACCTACCGGGTGCTCTTTTTTATCATGGGAGGAACGATCTTGTGGTGGGGTCTGGGCGAGAAGCACCTCTTGGGCGCTCTAAACCTGACCGTGGCCATTTTTGTTTTATCTGAAATCAGTATCCATGTCTTCACGCGAAGCAAGCGCAAAGCGCTGGACACTGGTTTTGACGACCCGGTAAATGATATCCCGGGCATGAATGAGGGCAATAGCTTTCGATCGCCGCCCAGTACCCGGAATGATAAAGTGCCTGCGGCCAAATCCCGCGAGCCGGAGCTTTTGCCCAATGCAAGCTCGGCCGAAGAAGACATGAAGCTTCAGAAAAACTTGGAACAAGAGAAACAATTTTTCCAAAAAATTCTGGACAGTGCCTTCGTCTATTCTTTTATAGTCATTTCTATGGACGGTAAAGTTGAAAGCTGGAATAGCGGTGCGGAAACCCTTTTCGGATGGAGTAGACAGGAAGCCATCGGGCGACCCGTGTCTTTAACTTTCATAAAGGATGACACAGGGAAAGCCGCCCAGATTCAACGCAAACGCTCCAAACAGGTCATGACCGAAGGCAAGGCCGTTTTTAACATGACCAGACGGCGAAAAAACGGTGAACAGTTCCCTTTGCATTGCACGGTTACCGCCTTGAAGAATAAAAACGGCAAGGTGGAAGGGTTCCTGGAAATCGGCCGCGATCTGACCGTGGAGGTCAAAAAAGACCGGGCACTTCAAGAGCAGATACAGACCGCCCACAATCTGACTAAAAACCTTAAAAAGATAGAAGGAATCGTCAAATCGATCGAGCTCATCACGCTGCAAACCAATATTCTCGCCATCAATGCCGCAGTGGAGGCTGCCCGTGCTGGAGAAGCCGGAGCCGGGTTTGCTGTAATCTCGGAAGAAATCAGAAACCTTTCGAATAGCTCCAGTGACGCAGCCCAGGAAATCGGCCAACTGGTTGTAGACATCCGGCGTGAAAGCCGTAAGATTACGGAAACCCAGATCGACTGGATCCAGATTGATTAGAGCGGCAGCCACCAAGGCTTCTCCACGCAACCCGACTTGGGGTTATATATAATTCGGGTAATCGAGGGATTGCGCGGAGGCGTACAAGAAATCCACACCTCACGGAGCGTGGAGAGTGAGATTGACACCGACAGAGCCTGCCAATGGGGTCCCCGGACTACGATCCGGGGGCGGAAAAGGACCCTTTCCGGATGGAAACTAGCTAAAGTACCAACCGCCGTTCACATTGATAGTTTGTCCGGTTATGTAACCATTTCGGGCCAACATGAGGACCACATCAGCAACCTCTTCAACCTTTCCGAAGCGGCCGACGGGAATATGGTCGGGGTTTGCTTCGAGTTCTCGGACCATATCGGTTTCGATTAACGCTGGAGCAACGGTATTGACCGTAATGCCATCCTTTATCAACAGTGCGGCGTAGGAGTGTGAAAGGCCCCACAGTCCGGCCTTCGACGCAACATAGGGCGGGGCTGTGATCCCGCCAGTCTGGGCTGCAACCGAGGAGATATTTACGATCCTCCCCCAGTGCAGCTCGCGCATCCCCTGAAAAACTGCCTGAGTGATCAGGAAAGCCGACTTGAGATTTACCGCAAGCACTCTGTCCCAGTCCTGCTCGGTGATCTCGTAGAGGCTTTTTCGAACAGCAATCCCGGCATTGTTCACAAGGATCTGGACTCGCCCCAGTTCACGCTCGACAGTGTGGATCATTTCTTCCGTTTCCGAAGACCTCGAAACGTCCGCTTGAACCAGGATGCCCCGCTGTCCCGTCTCGCGAACCAGAGCGAGGGTCTCCAGGGCTTCTTTTTCACGGGTGGAGTAATTGATGGCAACGTCTGCACCCGCTCCTGCAAGTGCTGCTGCAACAGCACGCCCGATGCCGCGGCTCGCGCCGGTGACCAGTGCCACTTTGCCACGCAGATCGTCCATACCTGTCTCCTTTTTCATAATGTCTTATCGGAAAAAGCAAGGAGCTTCCGGGCGTTTCAGAAATTACAATCCCTTAGCCGCTGATTGACAAAATCGTGTATAAAACGGGAAATTTTGTTAAAGTATTGCTCGACAATTTTTAATATCACATTTCTGAGATCAGGAGAAATGGAATGGCCGAACCACCTCAATCACCGACTTTCAGCAAAGGCCAAATTTATTCCATTGACATCGGCAGCCTCCGTCCTGATCCCAATCAGCCGAGGAAGCATTTCGATCGTGGAGCACTCGAGGAACTGACAAACTCAATCAGGCGACAAGGGGTTCTGCAGCCGGTTATTTTCAGGCTGAGTAAGGAGGGCGAACTCCTTCTCGTCGCGGGTCACCGGCGTCTTATGGCAGCCCGAAACGCCGGCCTGGAGAAAATCCCCGCGATTTTCGCTGAAGGGAATCCGACGGAAATTGCACTCGTCGAGAATCTGTTGAGAGAGAACCTGACGGTGATTGAGGAAGCTGAAGCTTTGGATGCTCTTATGAAAGAGCACCGGTACACTCAGGAACAACTGGCGGAAACATTGGGTAAAGGCCGGTCAACCATTTCGGAAATACTTTCCCTGACCAAACTGCCACAGCGGATCCGAAACGAGTGCCGCGTCGATCCCAAGTGCCCCAAGCGTGTCTTGATTGAAATAGCAAAAAAGAAGCAGCAAAGGGCCATGGAAACTCTTTATGAAAAGTTTAAGACTCGCGGCCTCACAAGCGACGAGGTCAGGAAACTTTCCAGAAAGAAGGGTAGGGAATCAGTCAGGATAACCTTCGATCAGATCGAATCTCTGAGGAAAAGACTTGCATCTCTCGATCTCGTTAGCCTGGCGCCAACGGACCGGGAAAAGCTCAGGACAGGACTTGACATTTTGCGCCAAAAGTTGGATGAAAAGCTAAGTATTTTAAATAGTTAGGCCGTGTCGGCGCGCCGACGTCAACACAATGGCCGGACCAAAACAAGGGAACGCCCAGGCGGTGCTTGAGAATTGGAGTAAAATTTTAGGAACCTGGAAGCATCCCCTTTCACCAGGTTGCATTGCTGCATTGAATCCCTTTGCTCCCTTGCGGTTAATCTCTAACCGGGAACAAGCTCTCTCTAATAACATGGTGCCCATATTCCGAAACACATCCGTTCCGCATGAAATTATCGCTTTGATGTAATGACCAAGCACTTGCACAAAAGGATTTCCACCCTTTCCCGGCTCAACCTGACCCATCTCCTTAATCATCCGCAGGTTCACCCCATTTACGAGCAAAACTCTTCTAGCGCTTGTCCCGCTTTTTGTGCTTAAAAAAAGAAAAAAATACTTGACAAGCACTTTTATGCGGAAGACAATGGCTCATCATCAGCAAAAAAGGTTGTGTTTCGGTTAAAGAATCAAAAACGGCAAGATCGAACCATGGTTCTCTTTGCGCGCCCCAAACACCCCGGGGCTGCTTGAAGGTGACCGAACTTACGAAAGGAACAAAAGAAAACCTACCCTGAATCGAGCTCTCAAGTGAAGATCCAGAGCAACAAGTCGAGGTTAAGGCACAACTTCTTAATAACCGCAGGTGAGGGAAGAAGAGAATGGGTGACAAGCCAAAGGATCTCGATCCTAAAATCATCAAGACATTAGAGGAAATAGTCGGCGCGGAGAATGTAACGACATCCCCTGCCATTAGAAAATTCTACTCCTATGGCTTGGGGCCCGGGGGGGATTTGCTCGAAGGCAAAGCGGATGTTGTTGTGCTTCCGCGCTCTACAGAGGAAGTTTCGCAAATCGTTAAGTTTGCCAATGAAAACAATGTCCCCATCATTCCCAGGGGCGCCGGCACCAGCCAGTGGGGGACCAATATGGCGGTGTTCGGTGGTATTTCACTCGACCTTTGTTTAATGGACAAAATTATCGAAATAGATGAGGACAACATGGTGGCGGTAGCCGAGGGAGGCTGCAGCACCTACAAGTTGATGTTTGAGCTGGACAAAAGAGGCCTCGCTTTCCCGGTCTCGCCCTTATACACGACCGGGCCCAGAATAGGCGCAGCAGTGGCATGCAATATCACGGGCTGCCACATGACCCGGTTCGGGCGTATGGGAGATAACCTGACGGGACTCGAGGTAGTTTTGCCGACAGGCGAGGTCGTGACTTTAGGTTCCGGGGCTTACCCCAATACTGCGTTTTACCATCGTTATGTTGGCGGTCCCGATCTGATCGGGCTCTTCGTGAACGCGGGAGGCACAACCGGTGTTTTGACCAAGGTGGCTTTCCGGGTCAAAACGAAGCCCTCCCATCAGGAAATCCTTGGCTACGGCTGGCGTAAAGAGGATATGCAGCCTCTCACCAAGGCCATGTATGAACTGCAAAAGCGGTATGTGTATGATTTCTTCCTGCTGAACGAGTGGAATTTCTACTATGCAGCGAAGAAGGAAAAGCGGCTTTCTCTTCCTCCCGAAGTCCACTTCATCGGTTTGATCAGCATCGATGGGGAGACGCAAGAACATCTGAAATGGAGAGTCGAGACCTTCAGGAACATATGCAAGGAAAACGCCGGAGTCGATCTGGGGGAGCTGGGCAAAGTGGCCATGGGTCCCCCGCATTACAGGATGTGGCATAGCGTATCGCCATGGCTGCAGCACATGCAGGCGACCTATTTTTATAATCCTCTGAACAAGTTCTCCGAGGTTTACGGCATATATGAGACTCTGACCAAGCAATACGGTTTCTGGAATGAAGAGTACCTGCCGACCTGGTTTTCATTTCACTGCCGCAACACGATGAACCCTTACCCCTTGCTTGCTATCAGCAATCCCAAGATTCCGGAACAGCTTGCGAACATCAGGAAATGGTGGAATGAATTAAACACCGAGTTGACCAAAATTGGTTGTTGCCAATACCTGATGGGCGACGCTCTGCCGCAAATCGTTTTTGATAACCTTGGACCCTTGTACGGGTTCATGAAGAGAATCAAAACCGCGCTCGATCCGAACAACATCATGAATCCCCAACTGACTTACGGAGGTCGATAGTCATGCCACTTGAAAAAGTCGCCGATTCTTTGCATCGCTGCATCAGTTGCGGCGAGTGCGACAGTATAGGCCCCTACCTTCCGTACATCGATGCTTACCAGGTAGTCGAAAAATGGACCTGTCCCATGCTCGACAGGTACAAATTCCACTCCTACACCGCACGTGGAATCGTGTTTTTGGCCCGCGAGATCTACTACAAGGATATGGTCATCGATGAGGAAGTCGTCAAAACTTTTTTCTCGTGCACAACCTGCGGCACCTGTGATGAGATCTGTCCCCTGCCCGTCCTCCAGATCGTGAAAAACATGCGTGAGGATATTGCCAGCCTTCGTCCGGAATTGGTGCCGGAAAACAACAAGAAAAGAAATGACAATATAAGATCCTCCTTTAACATTTTCGGCGCACCCAACACAAACAGGGCAAAATGGGCCGAGGCTCTTGATCTGCCCCAAAAGGGCTCGACAATTTTTTTCGCCGGTTGCTACTCCTCGTTTCGGCAGCCGGATTCAGCACGGTCGACCGTTAAAATACTCAGGCATCTGGGACTTGACGTCGGCTACCTGGCAGAGGCGGAGCAATGTTGCGGACAGCACTGTGGATGGAGCGGCGACCCGCAACTGCAAAAGGAACTTGCGGAGCGCAATATAGCAGCTCTGGCCTCGGCAGGAGCAAAACAAGTCGTATTTGCCTGCCCCAGTTGCTATCGCACATTTAAGAGGGACTACCAGGAAGCTGCAGGCGACCTTCCCTTCGAACCCATTCATATCACTGAACTGGTCAACCGATATCTTGCGGACGGCAAGCTCAAGTTCACTAAGGAGATCAACGAGTTCGTCACTTACCACGATCCATGCCACCTGTCGCGCCAGCACCTGGGCAGGGGCAAGGCGGTATACGACCAGCCGAGAAACATTTTGAACAGCATTCCCGGCCTGTTGTTTGAGGAAATGTCGCCCAACAGGAAGTTTGCTCTGTGCTGTGGGAACGGGGCTCTGGTAACTGAGGCGAAGTATCCGGAAATCGCAGCGAATATGTCTTCTATCATATTCGACTCGGTTGATAAGCTGAAGAAAGAATCCCCGCCTACTCTTGTAACCTCTTGTCCTCATTGCAACGAGACACTGGGCAACAACTCCCGTCGCCCCGGGGGGAGGGTCAAGCTCAAGAACATCGTCGATTTGATTGCTGATGCTTTGTAATCGATGACTCTAAATACCGGGCTTTTCCTGATGGGGGTGTTTATGCCTCTAAACTGAATGGCTGGTGACCTGCTGATCCGATTGTTGAACGGCCCCTTCCTCGATGACCGGCCTTCGCTTGAGATAAGAATCGGAAGCAATCCCGATGCGTACTCGGAAGAACCGCGCGATCTTGACGCTATGGTGAAAAGAGCAGGGCAGTATCCTTGCAACCGGCGCCTCTGGAGAGGCAATCCGTGGAGCATCACAACGTAATCGATCCACATAATTGGAGGTTACCATGTATTTGCTTGATTACTTAAGGGATCATTCAAAGAGGAAGGGTGACCACGCAGGATGGGTAGTGGAAGGGATTCCTTACACTTACAGGCAAATGGATGTCTATACGAACAAGTTTGCCAATGCACTGCTGGCATCTGGTTTAAAAAAGGGCGACCGGGTCAGCACATAC
>JBEKXG010000228.1:0-7281 GCA_049512295.1 Syntrophobacteraceae bacterium | reverse complement strand
GGGGCCTTCATCAGGGATTGGGGCAGGAGCTGCCGGCTGGGTTCGGGCGAATACATGGTGCTGGAAGGAGATGAATACGATACGGCCTTCTTCGATAAGGGGCCGAAATTCCTTCACTATCAGCCTTACATAGGGGTAGTTTCAAGCATCGAATTCGATCATGCGGATATCTTCTCCGACCTCGATGCTATTTTGAAAGCGTTCCGCGACTTTGTCAGGCTGATCCCCGAGCGGGGATACCTTATCCTCAATGCCGACGACCCGAACTGCGTCTCGCTCGCCTCGGAATGCAAAGGCCACGTGATTACCTACGGCCGCTCTCACCGCGCGGATTGGCGTATCAAATGGGTTGATTTCCGCTCCGGCGAGGTGTCTTTTCAACTTCGAAATCCCGCGACGTTTCGGGAAGAGACATTCCGGTCCCCACTCCCCGGAAGGCACAACGTCTGGAACCTCACGGCCGTGATCGCTGCCGCCAGCATTGCCGGAATGACTTTGGACGCCATCCGGGAGGCTGTGCTGGCTTTCAACGGAGTAAAGCGGCGCCAGGAAGTCATAGGCGAGTTCGGAGGAGTTCTCGTGGTGGACGATTTCGCTCATCATCCGACTTCCGTTCACGAAACGCTCCTTGGTCTCAAGCTTTTCTATCCGGAGCGCCGCCTGATCGCCGCTTTCGAGCCCAGGAGCAACTCGAGCAGGCGAAACGTCTTCCAGGAGCTTTATTCGCGCGCATTTGCCGCGGCGGACATCATATGCGTCAAGCAGCCGCCTGCTATGGACTCCATTCCCGAACCCGAACGCCTCGACGCGCAGCGGCTCGTAGATGATATCCGCAAACGGGAAAAGGATGCGCGCTTCTTTGAGACTACCGGTGAACTGCTCGGATTTCTGCGTCAGTCGGCTCGACGCGGCGACCTGATCGTATGCATGAGCAACGGGAGCTTCGATGGGCTGACGGAGAGACTGGCCGAAGAATTAGCGCGCGGCTGACGATACTGATGCCGCCCATCGTTGCCGGCCATTCTCAAAACGGTTTCGGGCGAAAATGAACCTGGATTGAATTTAGATGTCACGAATTCTCCTCCATATCTGCTGCGGTCCCTGTTCCATCTACCCGCTTTCGGTCCTGCGCGGCGAGAATTTTGCCGTACACGGATATTTTTATAATCCGCACATTCAACCTTACCAGGAATTCGAAAAAAGGCTCAAAACACTTCAATTCTACGCGCAAAGCGAGAATCTGCCACTGATCGTCAGGGCTGACTACGATCCTCAGACTTTCTTCCGGCAGGTTGCGTTTCGCGAGACCAATCGCTGCCTTTACTGCTATTCTGTGAGGCTGGACGCGGCGGCAAGTCTGGCAAAAAAGAGCCGCTTCGACGCGTTCACGACGACCCTTCTCTACAGCAGGCGCCAGCAGCACCAGTTGATAGTATCCATTGCTGAAGAAGCGTCCAGAAAACATGGTATCCCTTTTTTTTACAGGGATTTCAGGTCCGGATGGCGTGAAGGTCAGCAGAGGGCGAAGGCGCTCGGAATGTATAGACAGCAGTATTGCGGATGCGTATACTCCGAGATGGAAAGATTCTGCGCGAAGGCCGCCGGGCGGGAAAAAGCAGGCGTTGCGGCAAAACCCCAATTGGATCAGGACGGCAATACGACATGACCGGATCGGAACCCCCGGCCCCGAAACCAGGCCCTCATAAGAGGGACTCGATCGGAGAGCTTGAGCCTTGCGGTATCCTGGTCGACGAAAACGGCGACTGGTTTCATTACGGAAACAGGATTTTCCGGCCTGAAATCCTGGAAGCGCTCTATTCAAAACTGGACCGGTTGCACACCGGCGAATTTGTCCTGGTCGATTTTAAGGGACCCTGCCTCCTCGATGTCGAGGATACCCCTTTTGTGGTTTCCAGAGTGGACCTTGAGAGGGATGAGTCCGGCAGGGAGCGAATCATGATTCGGCTCAAAAACATTTCACGACCCGAGGTGCTCGACCTCGATACCCTGACGATCAGAAGAGACAACATTCTCTACTGCAGCGTGTTCGGGCGGCGCTTTTCGGCCAGATTCCGCCGCCCCGCCTATTATCAGCTCGCCCAGTTCGTGCGTGAGGATGATACGGGGCAAGGCTTTTATATCGAGCTCAATGGGGCCAGGTATCCCATTACTTAATTTTGCAATCAGGAAGATAGGATTAATCAACGATCGCACCTTTCGAGAAAACCCGGTGTGACACCTGATCTCAAAAAAAACGGCCCGCATGGTGTCAAAACTTCCATGCCGGGCCGCTGCAAACTGCGTCAATTAAATGTCGGCTGTTACATTATTTCATCGAGCATTTTCCCCGCGATTTCAGCAGGTTTTATCTGGTAGTTTCCGCTTTCCAACTGATTTTTGATCTGCTGGACCTTGTCGGTGCGGATTTCGCCGGTCACCATGATCGCCTTTTGCGCCTGAGCCAGATCCTGGTAATCCTTGGAGAGCCGCACCCGGTCTGAAGAAGCGCCATTTCCAATCCCGGCTTTCTCTTCCGCGCCAGGTTTCCCTGCTGCCTTGGAATTTTGCACGGCATTTGTCAGACATGGCGAAATTTTCCTTATGTTCATTTGTTTCCTTCCATTACCGGTCCGTTGTCAACTGTGGAATCCTTTCCAGCGGGTCCGACATCAGCATCCTGTTTGGGGTACATTTTTTCCAAAACCTGACTGGTCAGGCGGTCCATCATGAGCATGCGTTTGCCTTCGCCGGAGATTGACACTTTCTCCACGCTAGAATCCCCACCGCCCGTTTCCCGGCCAGACTTTGCTGAAAACTTCGACCGCTGCAACTGTCGAGAATAGGTGCGCAAAACACTCTGGACTCGATAGTCGGTTATAACCATGGTGATAATCCTCCAGCCGTTATATCGGCAGAAGACCGTCAATTCTTGAGGAAAAAACGCCCGCGAATCAACTGAGCTGGATTTTGCTCCTTTCCGTTCAAGACCCCAAAGCCTTGAGACCAGTTTCCGCCGTCTTCGTGAGACAGACTTACAAACTACACACAAGTAGGTGAGGCTCGCGTACACCCGGAAAAATAATTCATACAAGTGATAAAATAAATTACCACTTCATTCTCACCTTTTTCGCGGAGGGAAAAGCCAATGTCTACGGTCTTTGATTAAGCATTCTCCAGCGTCGCGTAGGTACGCACGGCACGCGTTTAACAATCGCAGAAGCCCGCCTTGAGGCAAGGCGAAAGCTGCGCGCGTTAGAAGCTAACGTGCTCCGCTTTGGCGCCCCTTAATATGCGTAAGACCCGCAGGGCGTAAGGCGTCCCGCTACGCATGTCTATCAATCGCGGTGGGGTAGCAGCGGGACGCCTTCCTGGCATGGAAATTGTTACACTTAAGCTCGACTGAAATATTCGGATACTTTAGGCTTTTCTTGGAGCGCCGTATGGAGAAGGTCACCTGCTCCCTTTGCAGCTACTTTTTCATCACCTGGATCACCGGGACTCCTTACGGTTGCTCCGCGTGGGGTATTAGATCCCGTCAGCACCCCAGTGTTGCCGTTTACGCCTCATCGGGCGTCCAATGCCAGCTTTTCAATCCCAGGTGCGGGGGGGAAGCGGGTTTGATGGCCCGTAAGCAACCAAGAGAAATACGGAGAGGTTCAGATCATGAGCAATCCTGACAGCGGGCAGCAACCGGGAAAGCAATCGGCCCAACCCGGGAAAGATGTGCAGGCACGGGCGGCAAATATTTCCGGCCGGGGAAACGGCTTCAAGAAGGCCGTTGAGGACCAGGAAGAGGCGGTAAGGATGCACGATCTGCTGAGGCGCTCGGTGGTAGCCCTTTGCGCCCTGGCAAGCAATGAGAATTCGGCTGTAGGTGAGAGGCTTGCCGAGTTCAAGAACTCGGTCCAGAGAGCGATTACTATCGAGGAGATGGAGAAAAGCCTCTGCGCCCTGAAAGACACGATAACGCGAAGCGAGGGACACTTCGCCGCGGGAACTGAGAGGGGATCTGAGCCAAATGCCTGTGACACCCTCTGCAATCGCTGGGAGCAGCCTCCGGTAGACGGCGCAAACGGCCACCGCGAACATCTCCAGTCGATTTTTCTCGGTTTGATCGCCGAATTCGACCACGACTTCGGAGAAGAGTACTCCGGGCGTCTCGCCGCACTACGGAATAAAATCGCACAAAGCGCCCAAATCCAAGATATCGTAGGGCTAAAGGATGATATTGTCACACTCGCCCAGACCTATAACCAGATGATAAATGAGGAACGGAGCCTGGTCACCGAATTCATATCGGAGATTGGCGCCGGCCTCCTGGAGGTCGAGCGGCAGTACCTGGATTCGATCAATCAGACAGGACAAAGTCAAAGCGAGGACACAAAATTCAATAATCTTCTCGAAAATCATGTGGAAGACATGAAAAAATCGGCACAGCTTAGTACCACTCTCGCCGAGTTCAGGGGCCTCGTCATGTCCAGGTTGGCCACCATACGGTCGGCCCTGGAGGAGAAGCGCCGGTTTGAGGCGCTCCGCCAGGAGAGGCTCAGGGAGGAAATGGAGAGTCTGAATCAAAACCTGAACCGGATGAAAAAGGAAGTAGACCAGGTGCATGAGAAGCGCAAGGCGCTCGAGAAGGAGATTCTTATCGACCCTATGACCGGTATAGCAAACCGGCGCGCTTTGAAGGAACGCCTCAAAAGCGAACTGTACCGCTTCCAGCGATATCGGCAGTATTTTTCGATGCTCCTGTTCGACGTCGACCATTTCAAGGTTATAAACGACCAGTACGGCCACTGGGCCGGAGACAGATGCCTCAAGGAGATCATAAAACGCATCAGGCCCATTCTGCGCGAAACGGATTTCATGGGACGCTGGGGTGGAGATGAATTCACGGTAATCTTTCCGGGCACCGACCTGGAAAGCGCAGTTGCGGTTGCGGAAAGACTCCGCAAATTGATCGAGAACACCCGGTTCGTTTACCACAGGCAGGAAATCAGCCTCACCGTGAGCATCGGGGTTACCGAAATTCAGGATTCCGATTCATCCCAGGAAATGGTCTTCACCAGAGTGGACAAAGCCATGTACAAGGCGAAGAAGAAGGGCAGGAACATGGTGGCGCTGCTCTAGCCGTTTTCCATCCGGAAACCGCCGGTGTCTTATCGGGGGTTTCCGGATGGACACGATATAAACTGTATGAACACCTTCAACGAATACCTGAGTCAACATCCCCTCCAAGAAAATTTACCAGTTCGGCTATTGCCAACCCCAAATAATGTAACCTGATCCGGCGGTGTTCTGACAACAAATGCCGGGGTGACCGATGGACGGGAATTTAATTCGCATATTGCTCGTTGAGGACGATGAAGACGATTACACATTGATTTCGGCATTTCTCGGGCAGATAAGATCAACCCGCTACTTCATTAAAAG
Organism: Syntrophobacteraceae bacterium; assembly: GCA_049512295.1. Lineage (GTDB taxonomy): Bacteria > Desulfobacterota > Syntrophobacteria > Syntrophobacterales > Syntrophobacteraceae > SbD1. Next base: position 1,848 of record JBEKXG010000228.1, on the reverse strand, counting down.
GGCTTGCGACTTTGACAGCGCAGTTGCAGAGCTTAGAGGCAACTCAGTAGATGTTGTGCTCTTGGATTATCTGCTCGGCGACAAAACGGGCCTGGACGTGCTGGCACACATCGGCGCAATGGCCACAAGGCCGCCCGCCATACTGCTGAGCGGGCAGGGGGACTATTCCGTCGACCTGGAGGCGATGAAACACGGGGCGGCCGATTATATCAACAAGTCCGATCTGAGTCCCGACGTACTCGAGAGGTGTATCCGGTACTCTCTTGAGCGCGAAAAAACAAAAGACCTGCTCAGACGTCTTAACTGCATCCTCAACATGGTCAAAGAGTGCGGCTTCGCCATAACACGGGCGAGCACGGAAGAAGGTCTTTATCCGGAAATATGCCGCATCGCCGTCGAAGCCGGCGGATACCGGTTCTGCTGGGTTGGGCTGGCTGATGAGCACGGATTCCTGCTGCCGGCGGCGCACGCAGGATTCGAAGGCGGATACCTCCAGGATGTCAATATCAGTACGAGAGATGGGGAGACCGGGCGAGGCCCATTGGGCGATCCAATCCGCACGGGAGAACCTTTAGTTATCAGGGACATCGGTTTGGACCCGGCTTTTGAACCCTGGCGCGCAGAAGCTGTGAAACGGGGCTATGCCTCATCCATTACCCTTCCGCTTTTGGTTCGCGGCGAATTCACAGGCACACTCAATATTTTTTCCGGCGAGACTGACGCCTTCAATGAAGAGGCGGTGAACCTTCTGCGCGATCTGGCGCACGAACTCTCTTTGGGCATATCTTATCTTCGAAACAGGTCGGAACTTGTCCGGTCTCAACGAGCGCTTCAGGAAAGGGTTGAGGTTTTGAGAGAAAGAGAGCGCTATTTCAGGTCGATTCTTGCAAGCATGCACGAAGACATATTTGTGATCGGACGTGACTACCACATCTGCGAGGTTAACCGGCATTTCCTGGCAACGATAAAGCGCAAGCGCAGGCACGTGGTCGGACGCCCCTGTTATGAAGTACTGCAGAACGCCCGGAGGCCTTGTTTTCTCGATGGAAAACGATGCCGGCTGGAAGAAGTGTTCCAGACCGGAAACCCTGATTCGCAAGGCAGGGCGAAGGTTCGCGCGGACGGGAAAGAGGCTTTGGTAAACGTGCTTTATTCCCCTCTGAGAGATGAAACCGGAAAGGTAGTCAAGGGCATATTAGCGGTGCGGGATATTTCCCACGAAGTCCGGCTCGAATCGGATCTACGCCAGGCCCAAAAAATGGAAGAGATCGGGATGCTTGCGGGCGGCATTGCACACGATTTCAACAACATCCTCGGGATTATCATGGGATATACGGAGATGACCCGTTTTCAGTTGCCCCCTGAGACCCCGGAGTTTTCAAATCTTGTCCAGGTCCAGAGCGCCTGTCTGCGAGCCAAGGAAGTGGTCAAGCAGATCCTGGCTTTCAGCCGCAAAAATAAAGAGGAAAAGCACCCCGTATCCCTCGGTTTTCTTCTCAAGGAAGCTCTCAAACTGCTCCGCCCGGTTCTGCCCACGACTCTGGAAATAAAGTTGGATATCAAGACGGCCGTTGGAGCCGACCTGATCCTGGCTGACGCCACCCGGATGCACCAGGTGATTATGAACCTTTCTACGAATGCCGCTGATGCGATGTCGCAGTCGGGCGGGACGCTGGAAATAGAACTGTCCGACATTTCGGTTGCCTCTTCCGACCGGGTCCATTTTTCTGACCTGGCACCCGGGGCCTACGTTTGCATCAGCTTCAAAGACAGCGGTTGCGGAATCGAGCCGTCCAACATCAAACGCATTTTCGAACCCTATTTCAGCACCAAGAGTTTGGGCCACGG
>JBEKXG010000227.1:0-11050 GCA_049512295.1 Syntrophobacteraceae bacterium | reverse complement strand
CGTGAGCCTTTATGGAGGGACGGTAGACAAGTATATCGGCGATGCTGTCATGGCTTTCTGGGGAGCGCCGGTCCATGACCGCGAACATGCCGTCCACGCCTGTGACGCCGCTCTGGCATGTCAGGAAAAAATCGCCCAGCTCAACCGGAAATGGATAATGGAGGACAAGAGCGCTTTGGTCACCAGAATCGGCATAAGCACGGGTGAAACCGTGGTCGGAAACGTTGGGTCCACCGAACGGATGAACTACACTGTGATGGGCGACAGTGTCAACATGGCCAGCCGCCTGGAAGGGATAAACAAATTATTTGGCACCCACATAATAGTCGCTCGGGAGACTTACGAGGCGGCATCGAAAAGGTTTTGGTTCAGACCGCTGGGCATCCTCGCCGTGAAAGGAAAGAGCGGGCAAAAGACGGTTTACGAACTGCTGGACAGAAGGATTGAAGGGGAAAACAGCCCTGCCGCCCAACTGTGTGAGGAGTTCACTCGTGGATTTAATGCCTATCTGAGTCGAAATTGGAATGGAGCCTGCGCGATCTTCAGCGATTTGTCCATTAAATTCCCTCAAGATGCCCCGACAAGCTTCTACCTTTCCCGTTGCGCCCATTTTCAGGATAACCCTCCGGGACAGGGCTGGCAGGGAATAGGGCATCTGCAATCCAAGTAGAGCATTTGCCGTCTGTGTTGATTCAGGCTTTCTTCAAATCTTCAATTCATTCCCACCTGGCGGAGCGTGGAGATTACTTTTCATGGATGGCCGCTAACGGCTGGGTCGGGTCGGCTTGCAAACACTGCCGTCAAGGAGTATAAACCCTTCGGAATGGAAGGAGGAAGTCCTATGAACGGTAATATTCTTATTCCGGAAGCTCCTGCTGCGGAAGAGTGCGCAAGTATAATCTTTGAGATGTCCGGGACGAAGTTCGAGCCTGATACCGCTTTGGACCTGTGGGCCAAGATTGTGCAGCATAAATGGCTTTTGTCGGAAAAGCTGGGCAGAGACGTGGGTTTTCGCACCGCTTGCGTTGATTTCATGGAGAACATGGAACAGGCAGTCAACGAGTATCTCTCTTACAAGAGGAGAGACATTCTCAACGAGATGGGGGCCCAGACCGTCGGAAGAGACGTCTGGGACACGATAGCCGATTCCCAGCCGCCCAAGCAACTGGTCCAGCGCAGAATCATCCTTCCCCTGACCATGGAGGACCTTTCGAGAAAGCACGGCGTGAGACCACCCAAGACAATCATTTTCTTTGGTCCGCCGGGGACGGGAAAGACTCACTTCGTAAAGGCCATAGCAGGAGTTTTGTCCTGGTGGTACATCGAGATCGCTCCCAGCATGCTCATGGCGGACGGCACAGAAAGACTCGGGGCCAATCTGCGCAGGGTCATGGAGAAGGCCAGGCAGCTCCAGGACGCCGTCATCTTCATAGATGAATTCGAAGAGTTGGCGCCCAGCCGCGACAACGCGGATCGTATCGACAAGTCCATAACGAACGAATTTCTGAAGCAGGTCCCGTTATTCAAAAATGAAACCAACCGGCTGTTGCTCGTATGTGCGACCAATTACATCCGGAATTTGGACGCAGCATTGCTCCGCCCGGGAAGGTTCGACTGCATAATACCGGTTGGCGGCCTCAATGCCGATGAGCGCAAGACCATTCTGGAGCACTACCTGTCGCAGCTCAATGTCGGTTCAATCGACCTGGACCGGCTCGTGCTTGAGACATCGAGATTCACCCCGGCTGACATCCAATATCTTTTTGAACAGGCCGCTCAGCTTGCCTTTGAGCTGGAAATCGCCCAAAACAAGGACTACAGGGTAACTACTGAAAACATCCTCCAGATCATGGCAAAAATGAGGCCGTCTTTAACCGACGATATTATCGAGGAGTTTGATAAAGACGCTCTTGCTTTTTCAAGGGTTTAGTCATCGTGGCGTCAGGGTCCCACCAGCCTCCGCCCAGGGCCGCAAACAGCGCCGTGGTGTCCTGCAGGCGCAACGCCTGCGCCTGGACATGGCCCAGTCTGGCCTGCTGATACTGGTTGTTGGCGGAAAGGACTTGCAGGTAATTGACCAACCCGGCCCTGAGGTTCGTCTCCACCAGTTGCAGCGTCCGCCCGGCCGTTTCAAGAGCTTCGGACTGAGCCTCCAGCGTCCGGGCATCGAATTCCAACGCGCGAAGCGCATCGGCCGTCTGCTGGAAACCGGCCGTCACTGCCTGCTGGTAATCGGACAGGGATGCCTGCCAGGCTTGTATGGCGGCGCGCCGTTGAAACCACAAGGTCCCGCCGTGAAATACGGGCGCAGCAAGATTTGCGCCCATGGACCAGAAACTCCCGCTGGCGCTGAAGAGGCTGGCGATGTCCGTACTGTTCTGCCCGTAGTTTCCGCTTAGGGTGAGGCTCGGGAACATGGCGGCGGTCGCCACCCCGATGTTTGCGCTGGCGGCGTGCAGTTGCGCCTCGGCGGCCAGAATATCCGGGCGCAGGCGTGTCAGTTCGGAAGGCAGGCTCACTGGAAGTTCAACTGGAAGGGTAAAGTTGGCCAAATCGAACGGCGGCGGCGCCCACTGCTCCGGGGTTTGTCCCACCAGGGCCGTCAGCAGATGCTGCGCCTGGACGAGGCTCTTTTTGAGCGGCGGCAGGGTCGCTTCGGTGGCGGCGAGTTGCGCGCGGATTGCGAGAACATTCGAATATGGGACCGTTCCGGCTTGCGCCTGGTTTTGCGTGATTCGGAGCTGTTCTTTCTGGAAACCGATGATCTGTTCGGTGGCGTCGATTTGCGCCCGATAGGCAGCCCCGGCGATGGAGGTGTTGACGACATTGCCCACAAGAGTGAGATAGGCCGCTCGGGCGGTCTGCCTCTGATACTCGAGCTGTGCGGCAAGGTTTTCTACCGTGCGGCGCTGCCCGCCGAACACGTCCGCAACGTAGCTGACCTTGCCGGTAAGCGTGAAGAGGTTGAAAATCGAGCTGCTCGCCGGACTCCCGAACTGGGCCGGTGAAAATTCCTGTCGCGTGGGGCTGAAGCTGGCGTCGATCTGGGGAAAAAATACCCCGTAGCCTGCCCGAAGATTCTCCTGACTTTGGCGCAAACGCGCCAGCGCCGACTGAAGACTTCGGTTTTCATCGATTGCCTTCCTGACCACCGCGTCAAGTTCGGGGGAGTTAAACAGGCGCCACCAGTCTCCGGCGATTTTTGCGCCCATCTCGAATTTCTGCGCCTGACCGTCTGCCGACGCAGTTTCCTCCGGCGCATGCTCGTGAGTGTATTGTGTCACCGCCGGCGGTTTGGGGCGCACGAAGTCAGGTCCAACTGCGCAGCCCGCCATGAGCAAGATAAATACCTCAGACAGGATTAACATGATTGACAGGATGGAAAGGCGCTGGACAGATGAAAGATTCATTTCCTGTTAATCCTGTTAATCCTGTCAACCAGCTTCGCGTTCTTGGCGGAGAACGCTCACTACTCACCGCTTTTCGCTTCCAGGTAAACGTCCACGAGCTGCCCGGGGTAGACATGAGTATCCTTTGGCGGCTCGAACCGAAACACTACAGGTAGTACCCTTACGTCCACTCTTTCGGTCCTTTGATTCGACAATTCGATTTTGGGAGTTACATAAGGCTGTATCCGGACGAATTCCAGGGGCATACTGATGTCGGTTCCCCTCAGGTACATCCGGGCCTTCATCCGAGAGGGCGAAGGAAGCTTTGTGATGAGAATTTCATCAATAAAACATCGGACCTGAAAGTAGGGATCGGACTTTGCCATCACGATAACCGGGTCAAGGCCCTGCGTGTAAGTCCCGTAGGTGCCCTGTGTGGATATAAAACTGCCTGCGGCGGCGTTGATTGCGAGAATGACCCCGTCAACCGGCGCACGGATAGTGTATTTGGCCAGCAGGGCCTTGCCGGACTCATAGGTCTTTGACAGAGCCTCATACTGATGCTGCTGGTTTTGAATGTCGTAAATCCAGGCGCCTGCTTTGGTCAGTTCATACTGCTTCTGAGCCGTTTCCAGATTGGTTTTGGCCACCTTCGCCGCATTCTCGGCATTGTCCAACTGGTCCCTGCTTACCGATTGAGGGTCCAGCTCATACGACTTTTTCAGCTTGCTCAACTGATCCTGAGAGGTCTTGAGGTTGGCCGCTGCAGCTTCCACCTGCGCTTTTGAGACATCGAGAACTTCTTTTCTCGGCTGTGCCTTGAGTTCCTGGAGTAAAGCCAGGGCGGCCTCGGCCTGGGCCTTTTGCTGCTCGACTACGGCCTTCTGGACGGAATCGTCGATTAGCAGCAGCGGCGTCCCCCGGACCACCGTGGCGGCTTCGGCAACCAGGACGTGAGTGATGGTCCCCGGGACTTCGGGGAATATGTTGATATTGGCTCCGTTGGACTGGTAGCTTTCGATGATCCCGTTGGCGTAAACACCCTTTTCGTACGGGTTCTGGGCGGGGGTAAACACTGGAGGCGGGGCTGCCTGCCTGGAGCCATAGAAAAGTGCGCTGGCAAGTCCCGCCAGAATGCCAACGACAGCCAGAACGACCAGCAGCTTAGCCCTCAAATTCGCCTCCGCTCGTGATTCTCACGATCATCCCGTCTTCCATCCCGATTATGCGATCGGCAAACTCGAATATTCTGCTGTCGTGAGTGACAATCAAAATGCACCTTTTGTCATTGAGGATGTTATCTTTCACGAACTCAAGGATCTTTTTGCCCGTGACTCCGTCCAGCGAAGCGGTCGGCTCATCGAAAATCAGGATATCCGGGCGGCTGACAATGGCCCGGGCTATCGCCACTCGCTGCTGTTCGCCCCCGCTCAACTTGACAGGCGGAAGCGAGGCCCTGTTCGTGAGCCCAACCACTTCCAGAACTTCCATGGCACGTTTCATGGACTGGCCCCAGTCCTGCTTTTTGAGAATCAGCGGGATCGCTACGTTCTCCACTGTGCTGAGCTTCGGGAAAAGGTGGTAGTCCTGGAAAACGAAACCGACCTTATTGAGTCTGAAATCGGCGATTTCGTTTGCGCTAAGACTCCAGATATCCTTACCCTCCACTCTGACCACGCCGGAATCGGGTTTTAGGATGCCCGAAATCATGCTCAACAGGGTCGTTTTGCCACTGCCCGACGGACCAACGAAGTAGAGCATCTCTCCAAAATAAGCTTCGAAACTGATGCCCCTGATGGCGTAGGTCCTGGCCACTCCTTCCCCGAACGATTTCTCCAGTTCGGTTGCTTTCACTGCCGTCTCGGCCATGCTAACCTCTGAGGATATCGAAGGGTTGCACCCTGATGACTTTTCTGACCGCGAGAAGGCTCGAGACGCCGGCAATTATGAGCACCATAAAAAATGCCAGACCGAGGTTCCAGTAGCCCAGGTCGGCCGTATAGCTCGGGACGTATTCTTTTCCCAGAAAAATCAGAAGGGAACTGAAACCCACGCCAAGGCCATATCCCACAAATGATGCGAACGATGCCTGGAAAAGGATCATGTAAACCAGTTCGGAATTCTTCGCCCCGATTGCCTTTAGGGCTCCGAACTTATCGAGGTTTTCCAGAACGAAAGTATAAAAAGTCTGGCCGGAAATGGACAGGCCGACCAGAAAGCCAATTGCGGTCATCATAAGGATGTTGACCCCGGCGCCGGTCTTATACATATAGAAGTCGGCGATTTTTTTCTGGAATTCCTTATCGGTCAACCCCAGATACCCGATCTTTGCAACTTCGCTCTTTATCTCAGGGATGTCGGCCTCACTTTTGGGTTCCACGAGGACGTGGGCAATGGTGAACCGGGTGTTTGGCAAATACTGCAGGGCGCGGCTGTAGGTGGTGTAAAGTGTCGGAATCCCGAAAAGACCGCTTGTAGCAACGCGTGCGATACCCACTATCACTCCCCTGTGGTCATTTACTTCAAATGTTGTCCCAATGCCCGGTTCTTCCAGTTTGGAATATTCCTGGTCCCGGACAACGACAAAGGCGTTATCTCCATAAATATCCTCGATTCTGCCTTCGATCAGATCGGGTCTGCCCAAGAGGCTGGCATCGTCGAGTCCCAGGACGGTCGACGGCTGGTAGGCGCCGCTTTTGAGTCTTACCAGAGCTACGCCTGAATAAAGGGGCACTGCGTATTTTACGCCGTTCATGCTGCGGACCGCGTCCAGCACATAGTCCGGCATTGGAATGGCGTTAAGGGGGTTATTGACCGAGAGGTCCATGACCCAGATCCGGGCGCCGATATTTATGACATTTGCAGATGCTTTGGACAGAATGCCGGAAAATATGGAAGTGAGCTGGACGATAAGAAAGATGGCAAAAGTTATTCCCACGATCAGCGCGGCGAATTTTGCGCGGTCATTGATCAGCAGCTTCAGGGCGATTTTGAACATTCCGATCATTGGTCATGGCCGTCAACTTAATAATTACGTGAAGGCGCCGGGACGCAAGGGCGCAGAGTATACTTCTAAAAAGCAGCTTGGAGCCAGTTGAAAAATGGATGTCTTGCCATGTGCCTGAGAGATATTGGATTTTTTGTTCTATTCATGCCCTGGCCTGAGCTTTCCCTCGGCTATTCCGTATGATTATGTCAACTGTTGAGAATCAGGAATTAATTCCTCAATTAGTTTTGAAGTGCTTAAATTATTAGCAAATCACAAGGAGATTGTCATGCTGGATGAAAGCAGAAAACAATTCATCTGCGAAGGGATAAACACTGTCGAGGGGGTGAAATTGGCCGACTGCCGGCTGATCGACCCCGACGCTCTTGCGGCAGCCAAGCTCAAGGCGATCCTGGACACCACGGTAGACGGGATCGTGACCATTAACGAAAAAGCTATAATACAATCCTTCAACAAGGCAGCGGAGCGCATTTTCGGCTATTCGGCCAGGGAAGTCATCGGCAGGAACGTAAAGATGCTGCAAACCTCCCCATATCGCGAACATCACGATGAGTTTTTAGACAATTATCTGCGCACCGGCATAAGGAAAGTCATCGGAATCGGCCGGGAGGTCGAGGGACGAAGGAAGGACGGGCGCACCTTCCCCCTCTATCTGGCAGTTAGCGAAGCATGGGTCGGGAACCGGAGATTGTTTACAGGGATTCTGCGGGACCTCACCGAGCAGAAGGCCGCGATTAAGGAGATAGAGAGTCTGGCAAGGTTTCCCGAGGAAAGTCCTCACCCGGTGTTGAGGCTTTCAAGGCAGGGATATCTTCTCTATGCCAATGCGGCCGCCGGGTGCGTTATCGAAACGCTGAGCTGCAATATCGGTCAGGCGCTCCACGCAAACACGCCGAGGATGCGCTCAGGGTATCTGAACAAAGGTATCGAGCACTGGTTGAGAGTTCCAGTGATGCGATCCTTGTAATAGACGGAAAGAGGCGCATCATCTCCTTTAACAGGGCCTTCCTGGATCTTTTCGGGTTAAGCGGCGAGGAAGCCGAGGGGCAATCTACCAGAATTATCCATACTTCGGAGGCTTCCTTTGACTCATTCGGGGCGAGGGCCTTTGCAGCCATCGAGGCTTCAGGCGCCTTTAGAGCCGAGTGGGAGTTTGTAAAAAAGGACGGTACTGTCTTCCCGGTCGAGGAGACGCTTTCAGCCATAAAGACCCCGGAAGGAAGCATCCTGGGGTTTGTCGCCATAATCCGCGATATTGCGGAAAGAAAAGAGGCTGAAAGGAAACTCGCAGTTTACCGCGAGCATCTTGAGGAGATGGTATCCCAGAGGACCCGTGAGCTTGAAGATGCCTACAAGGTCATGCTCCAGGAGGAGAAGTTAAAGACACTCGGGAGCATCTCTGCGCAGGTGGCTCACGAGATCCGCAACCCCCTTACGGCCATCGGGGGCTTTGCGCGAAGGCTCCAGACGAAGAACCCGGATTCTACCGAACTGGCAATCATAGTGCAGGAATCTTCCCGTCTGGAGCAGATTCTAAAGAGGATCGAGAACTATCTGAGACCGGTGGAGCTTCGTTCCAGGGAGTGCTCTGTAAACGAGATCATAAGTGAAGCCGTCGAGATCACCTCCCCGCAACTTAACCGGGAGGGAGTGAGCATTGAGTTGCGCCTCGCTCCCGAACTCCCGCCTGCTTATGTTGACCCCGCTGTACTGATCCAGATCCTGATCAATGTCATCCACAATGCCGTCAAGGTAACGCGAAAGGATGGGAAGATCACTATTGAAAGCTTCGAAACCGACCAGAACGTTCACGTATCGGTCCAGGCCCCTCTGCAGCGAGAGATCAATGACCCGGAGAACATCTTCATCCCATTTGGAGAAAACAGGAAAGAGATTTCCGTTCCAATCTGTTTTCGGCTTCTTCGTGGAATGGGAGGGCAACTTTCCATGGTGCAGCAGGATGAATCGGTCGTCTTTGCAGCCTCGCTCCTTAAGGCGGTTCAACAACATTGATCGAGGAATCGATTCGTCGATCCCCAAGCCCTCAATTCGCACCTGGCAGGTTCTTTGAGATCGACAGGTTGAAGGTGATTTCATTGCGGCAGCCCGGCGCTATCCACACTTTACCTCCGTGCCGTTCCACTATTTCTTTCACTATGGTCAGGCCAAGCCCGGCGCCTTCAATTCCTCTCGAAGACTCATGGCGTTGGAACAGCCCAAAAATCTTCTCTGAATCCATCTCTTTTAACTCGGTGCCGTCGTTGCTCACTGAAAAAATGTGAAAAGCCTCTGATTCTTCGTATTCTATCCAAATCTTGCGCAACTGATCTCCGCCGTATTTCAATGCATTGTCTATCAAATTTCTGAAGACCCTGAGAATCGAGAGCCTGTCAGCCCTGAAATCGACTTTGGACTCGGGCTCGAGCCAGTCGATCCGACGAATGCTCAGGCGTGCCGAGAATTCGTCCCTGAGTATCCGCAGCATGTTTTTTAGCTCCAGCTCTTCGATTAACAGAGGGGTCTCTTTGGTCGCTATATAGATATTGACCTGCTCGACGAGGGCAGCGACGTGCTCGGACAATTTCACAATCTGATTGCAATAGATTCTGCCTTTTTCATCAAACATGTGATCGTATTGCTTATAGAGTCGTTGTGTCAGTCCATGAAGTCCAATGGCCGGACTCTTGAGATCGTGTGCGACAGAGTAAGCGAAGAGTTTTAATTTTTGTGAGCTGTCCTGCAGCGCCTCCTCCGCGCGCCTGCGCTCCTCTATTTCACCAGTGAGCTGTTCATTGGCCAAGGCCAGTTCCCTGGTGCGCTCTTTCACCAGTTCCTCGAGGTGATCGCGGTATTTGTTCACTTCTTCCAGTGCGAGCTTGCGCTGGGTAATGTCGCGGAAAGTGAGGACCACCCCGAGAATTTTGCCCTCTTCCAGTATGGGAGTACTTGAATATGCAACCGGGAAACTCGATCCATCCTTCCTCCAGAATACCTCATCTCTTTCACGACGGGTGACGCCGGCGTTCAGGCTTTGAAACATAGGGCATTCGTGTGCGGGATAATGAGCGCCATCAGGCCTGGAGTGATGGATCACTTCATGAAAGTCTTTTTGAATCAACTCTTCAATCTCGTACCCGGCAAGCTCAGCCCCGGCCGGATTGACAAAGGTGACCCTGCCCGCCAGGTCCAATCCCACAATGCCCTCCCCGGCGGCGTCGAGGATAAGCTGGTTTTGCCGGCTGAGCCACTGTACCTCTTCTTCGGCCCGCTTACGGACGATGATTTCCTTTGACAGCCGCTCGTTGGTAGCTCTGAGTTCAATAAGGGCGTTTTTGATTTCACTTAAATCTCTTGCCACACTGACGCTGCCAAGAACTCTGCCTTCCCCGTCCCGGAGCAGACCGATAGAAATCTCGAATGGGCCAACACTGCCATCCTTTCTTTTCATCAGGATTTCCAACTTCACTGAACCATGCTGACGAAGACCTTCGAGCATTCCTTCCATTTCGCCCCGGTCAGCATATAAATCAAAGCCCGATTTTTCCCGAAGCTCTTCAAAACTGTACCCGTACAACTCGGCCGCCATTTTGTTCCATTTGATGAACTTCCCGTGTTTGTCCACGATGCCTATGGCATCGGGTGAATTCTCGAAGACATTTTCGAGGTAGGTGTTCGTCTGCTTCAGTTCCTCCTGCGCCATCCTGCGCTTGGTGATGTCACGGGTGATCGAAGAGGCGCCTATAATTTTCCCGGCGGCATTGAGAATAGGCGAGACGGTCAAATCGACATGGACCATCTTTGCGTCTTTCCCGATATGGGTGGTCTCGTAATGCTCCACCTGTTCGCCTCGCTTTATTCTGGTGAGGATATGGGATACATCCTCGATCAGATCGCGAGGCAGAAGCATGGATGCGGGCTTTCCCACCACTTCCCTGGCGGAGTAGCCATAGATTTTTTCTGCCCCCCTGTTCCAGCTAAAAACGGTTCCATCCAGCGTAATGCCGACAATCGCATCATTTGAGGATTCGACAATGGATGCCAGCATAGAACGGGTTTCGAGGTATCTGCACGCAAAAAATCCCCCAACCGTGGCGACAGCGGTTATGAAAAGAGCTGTCTGGAAGTGGGATCCCCAGATGGTCATGTTGGGCAACATGAAGTGTTTCAGCCATTGGAACGCGGACATTGCCGCAAAAGTGGAAAACGCTACGAGAACCAGGGGGGCTATAAGCCCAAAACGATAGGGGCGGTTTATCATTTTTCTTCCTTTTAGTTACGAATCACTTAGCAAAAATTTACTGGGGAGGGAAGATGGTTTATTTCCGGATACCTTGCTTATATGTACGGCTGGGTGCCTTACCCATTCTGTGGGCCGGGTCCTGGCTTCCCGGATTTTTCGTTCTCAATGATTTTGATATCGGCGTGAGACATCACCACCACGGGGGGCATTGCACAAGTCTGCGAGAGGGAGGTGGATTCCATGGCGGCGGTTCGGGTCACGGGGGGCATAGATAACGATTCTCAGACTGTATCCCCAACCAGGATCTTGTTCACGGCCACGGCCAGGTCGCGCAGGGCTACAGGCTTCATGAGGAACCCTTTGATCCCCATTAGCTGCGTTATGTTCTGATCGACCGCCTCACTAAATCCCGTG
>JBEKXG010000226.1:0-7305 GCA_049512295.1 Syntrophobacteraceae bacterium | reverse complement strand
TTCTCGGAGGTATTAATTCGCTGCGCGGCTGGATGTTCGGCCAGGTTGGACCGACAGACAGTCATGGCTTGGTGTACGGTGGCGACAGGTATGTCGTTATCAATTCCGAACTCCTTTTCCCGCTTATGGAAAAGTATGGCGTACGGGGAGTGCTATTCTTCGATACCGGTAACGCGTTCGCTGAAGGTCAGAGTATGGATCTTTCGCAATTTAGGAAAGACGTTGGTGGGGGCGTTCGATGGAATTCACCATTTGGACCGCTCCGGATTGAGATGGGCTACGTCCTTGACAGACATCCGGGCGATGCGCCCTATCAGTGGCAATTTTCTGCAGGAGCTTTCTTTTAAGGAGTCGAAAAGTGATGAAGAAATTGTTTGGATATGTACTGGTGGCGGCTGGCATTACCTTGGCCTTTTCTGTGAACGCGGTTGCAGCCGGCGGTTCGCTCAAGATCGGTTTTTTTGATGTCTCCGGGGCGACATCTCTATCACAGTGGGGCAAGAAGCTTAACGAAGAATTGAAAAGAGAGAAGGAAAGGCTTGGCGGCACAGTGGCGCAGAAGAATCAGGCATACGTTTCCGCCAGAGATGAGTACTTGAAAAAGAAAGACGTGATGGACGAGAAAGCCAGGGGGCGCAAGGAGAAAGAATTGCGGGACATGGCTGAGGAACTGCAGAAGCTGGCCAACGAATCGGAGAGCAAATTTAATGAACAGGCAAACGCCGCTATGGAGCCTCTTTTCAAGAAAATGAATGAAATTATTCAAAGAATCGCCAAAGACGAGAAATATGACTTTATCATGGACAAGCGTGCTTTGCTTTTCGCCAGTGAAAAAGACGATTTGACTCAGAGAGTAATTACGGAACTGGACAAAACGTCCCCTAAATGATTCGAGCATTCTCGGGGCCGATTTCCTGTAGAGAGCGGGGCTTATCCCGCCCTTTTAATGCTGGGGTGTGCTCATTGCTTGCGGTGGCGCGCAGATGGGCAGACGTGGCAAATTGGCATAAAGATACCTTCTAGAATGGTGGACATTTCACTTCATTTTTCCTGTAAGTGGTCTGTTTTCCCCGGATGGAAATCGGTGTGAGCAACAATATCGAGAAAAAGGGCTCCTTTTCGCTTGGCGAACTTAGCCGTCTGTTGGATGCCGAGCTCAAGGGCGACCCCGATGTGCGTGTCAGCGGCATAGGGGATCTGGAAAGCGCGACCCCGGGGCAATTGAGCTTCCTGACGGGTTCCCGTTTTACGCATCTGATTTCCGGATGCAAGGCAGCCGCTTTGATCGTGCCTCCGGAATTCCGTGAGTTGGGTTTCAACCTTCTCATCGTCAAGAATCCCTATCTGGCCATGGCAAAAGCGATCCCTTTATTCCTCCCGGATTCGGAGGATGATGCCGGAATACATCCGGCCGCTTTTATCGGCGAAAGTGTCTTGCTCGGTAAGGGAGTTTCGGCCGGTCCGTTCGCGCACGTTGGAGACAATTCGCGCATAGGCGAGGGGACCAGGATAGGGTCCGGCGCTTACATAGGCAAAGAGGTTCGGATCGGCGAGAGGTGTCTGATACACCCCAGGGTTTCCATCCTCGACAGGTGCGTCATAGGCGACCGGGTCATTATCCACCCGGGAGCCGTGATTGGCGCGGATGGATACGGGTACGCCCAGGACGAACAGGGCAGGCATGTAAAAATCCTCCAGACCGGCATAGTCCAGATCGACGATGACGTGGAAATCGGCGCCAACGCCACGGTCGATAGGGCTACTTTCGGCGCAACCTGGATAAAGCGAGGCGCAAAAATCGATAATCTTGTCATGGTTGCGCACAATGTCGTAATAGGCGAGGACTGCCTGCTGGTAGCGCAGGTGGGTATTTCGGGAAGCACCCGGCTCGGTGACCGGGTGATCCTGGCCGGACAGGCCGGAGTAGTCGGCCACGTCCGGATTGGAGACGGGGTGAAAGTCGGCGCGCAAGCCGGGGTTCATCATTCCATCAAGCCCAACCAGATTATCGCCGGTGGCTACCCTGGCGTTCCCCACGATGAGTGGCTCAAAACTTTCGCTCATATACAGCGCCTGCCCAGGATGAGGGAAGCCTTGAAACGTCTGGGCGAAAGGGTGCAGAGAATCGAGGAGGCACTGAAAAAGGATGATGAACATAGTTCAGATTAAGGAAATCATTCCGCACCGCTATCCTTTCCTCCTTGTGGATAGAATTGTCGAATGCACCTCTGACCAGATCGTGGGAATCAAAAACGTTTCGGTCAACGAGCCTTTTTTCCAGGGACATTTTCCGAACGATCCGATTATGCCCGGCGTCCTCATATTGGAAGCCATGGCCCAGACCGGCGGCATTCTTGTTTTCAAAACACACCCCCAGTATATTAACAAGCCTTTTTATTTTGCCTCGGTGGATAAGTTGCGTTTCCGCAAGCCCGTGCGCCCTGGTGATCAGCTTGTCATGAAAGTGAAACTTCAGAAACGACGCGGCGTGTTTTTCAAATTGGTGGGCGAGGCTTTCGTGGATGATACGCTGGTGTGCGAAGCTGAAATGATGGCAAATGTCGATGTGGAAAGCGCGGGAGCCACGGGCCGGTAGGAGGTTTTGCGCCTTGTGGATGAAGATAAAAGGGAGAAAAGATGCCGATACACCCAACGGCGATAGTGTCCCCGAAGGCAGAAATTGCCGAGGATGTCACGATAGAGGCATACAGCATTATCGGTCCTGACGTTATCATCGGTTCCGGGACGGTAGTGGGGCCGCACATTGTTATAGAGGGCAAAACAACAATAGGGGCGAATAACCGCATTTATCCCTTTGTCTCGATAGGTCTCTCTCCACAGGACCTTACCTACGCAGGCGAGGAAACCGGCGTAGTTATTGGCGACGACAATATTATTCGCGAAAATGCGACGATCCACCGCGGGACCGGCAGAGGTGTAGGAATAACCCGGATCGGCAATGGGGTCTTTCTGATGGCCTATGCCCATGTTGCCCACGACTGCCAGATCGGAAACGGAGTGATAATGGCAAATGCGGCTACCCTGGGGGGGCATGTGGAATTGGGCGAATACGCCGTAATCGGCGGGATTGTGGCCATTCATCAGTTCGTAAGAATAGGCGAATACAGTTGTATCGGGGGTTTTTCAGGAGTACGCATGGACATTCCCCCTTATGTGCTCGCCACCGGCGCGCTGGGCGCAAAACTCTACGGTCCCAATCTCATAGGGCTCAGGCGCCACGGCTTTTCACCAAAGACTATCCAGGCGATCAAGAAATGTTACAAGATCTTGTTTCGCTCAGGCCTTACCGTCAAAGAGGCGGTTCTAAAAGCCCGCGAGGTGATAGAGCCTCTGCCTGAAGTAGAAAAACTTATCGAGTTCGTCTCATCTAGCTCCAAACGAGGATTATCCAGATAATGTCTTTGGCAAATGCGCAGAGTTCGGACGGCAGGATCAGAGAAGTAGGGCTTATTGCGGGCAGCGGGCAATTTCCGCTTCTCTTTGCCCATGCCGCCCGTCAGGCTTCAGTCCGGGTCATCGCAGTCGGCTTCGATGGCGAAACCGATCCCTCCCTTTCCAAATACGTCGACGAATTCCATCTGCTTAGACTCGGGCAATTGGGCCGCCTTGTCAGGACTTTCAAAAACGCCGGAATAACCCATGCCGCCATGGCAGGGGCAATCAACAAGACGAGGCTGTATTCGAAAATCCGGCCGGATTGGAGGATGGTGAGGTTTCTGAACAGGATGAGAAATAAAAAGGACGACTCTTTTCTGAGGGCGCTCGCTGATGAACTCGAATCCGAGGGGATACTCATCCAGCCTTCCACCATTTTCCTGCCCGAACTTCTCGCGCCCGAAGGGATACTCACCCGCCGAAAACCTAACCGCCGCGAACAGGCTGACATCGATTTTGGATGGACCCTGGCCAAGGCGATCGGCAGACTCGATATCGGACAGTGCCTGGTGGTGAAAAACCAGGCCGTGCTGGCCGTTGAAGGAATAGACGGCACCGACTCCACCATTATGCGCGGAGGGCGTCTTTGCCGGGAAGGCGCGGTAGTCGTCAAGGTTAGCAAGCCCATGCAGGATTTGCGCTTCGATGTCCCCGCCGTTGGTTCGGACACCATTGAGGTGATGAAAAGAGTCAATGCGCGGGTGCTGGTCCTCGAAGCAGGCAAAACGGTGACGTTCGACCGGGACAAAATGATAGACGTTGCGGATTCCGCCGGGATTTCGATACTCGTCCAAAACGAGGCGGTTCGGCCCCGGGAAAACCAGGACAAGGACGCGCTGGCGATCCTGGAATCGAGTTTTCTCGATCAGAACGGATGGCGGCGCGCGGACGCGGAATATTCAGAAGAACAAACGGCACTCCCAAATGCCATTTTAGTCCGCTCCCCTCGCCCTGACGCCGTACGGACAGCCGTGGTCGGAGTGGGCTACCTCGGCCGCTTTCACGCTCAAAAATATGCGAGGCTGCCCGAGGCCAATCTCATTTCCGTTGTCGATATAGACAGCCAACGCGGGGAGGAGGTGGCCAAAGAGGTTAAGACCCGGGCCTTAACCGATTACAGGGACCTCATCGGCAAGGTCGATGCGGTCAGCATCGTTACGCCCACTCCCCAGCACGTCGCTGTAGCACGGGAATTCCTTTCTGCGGGGGTGCATGTTCTTCTCGAAAAACCGATGACAAAAACCCTGGAGGAAGCCGACGAACTTATCGCAATCGCCAAAAAGAGCGGCTCAATTCTGCAGGTCGGTCACCTGGAGCGGTTCAACCCCGCATTTGCAGCCATTCGCCCTCGCCTGCGAGACCCGATGTTCGTGGAAGCCCATCGGCTCACGCTTTTTAATGAAAGAGGTCTCGAAGTAGATGTCATACTTGACTTGATGATTCACGACATCGATATCGTGCTCAGCATCATCAATGCCCCTCTTAGGGACGTTCGTGCCTCCGGCGTTTCTGCCATCAGTACTCTTCCCGACATCGCAAGCGTTCGAATGGAGTTTGAAAACGGCGCCGTTGCCAATCTCACCGCAAGCAGAATCTCGATCAAGAGCATGAGGAAGCTGCGCATCTTCCAGGAGAATTGCTATTTTTCGGCCGACTATGCCAAGAAACGCGCCTATGCCGTTTACAGGGAAGCCGAGTCGGGTGAGGACGGCTTTCCCGAGCTTTCGATGGAAGAATTCGAAATAATCGAGAAGGATTCCCTCGAGGAAGAGATCAGCGCTTTTCTGAGGTCTGTCAGGACGGCTGCCCGGCCTGAAGTGGATGGCGAACAGGGGCGCAGAGCGCTTGCCGTTGCACTTGAAATATCGAGCCGGATCGAGGAACAAATGCGTACTAAACGCGTTTTTCCGGAGAGCGGGAATTGGAAATCTTCATAAGCGCCGGAGAAGCCTCAGGGGACCTGCACGGTTCCCATCTCGCCCGCGCAATATGGTCTATTGCCCCTCAAACGCGCCTCTCCTGCCTGGGGGGGCCTCACATGCAAGCCGAAGGCGTTCCGGTCATCGTCGATAATCGAAAAATTTCGGTTGTAGGGGGCACGGAAATCG
Source organism: Syntrophobacteraceae bacterium (assembly GCA_049512295.1). Lineage (GTDB taxonomy): Bacteria > Desulfobacterota > Syntrophobacteria > Syntrophobacterales > Syntrophobacteraceae > SbD1. Next base: position 1,741 of record JBEKXG010000226.1, on the reverse strand, counting down.
CCGCTCATATCCGGGCAATATATGGCGCCTGGACAAAGATCAGGTCTCACCTTCTTGCAAGTCGCCCCGCACTGGTCGTATTGATCGACTTTCCCGATTTTAATCTGTTTCTTGCAAAGTTTGCCAAAAAGATAGGAGCCAGGGTCTTCTACTACATCAGCCCTCAGCTCTGGGCCTGGCGGGAAGGCCGCGTAGAAAAAATCAGAAAGCTGGTAGACCGGATGGCGGTTATCCTGCCGTTCGAGAAAGACTTCTATGCCGCTCACGGTATAGAAGTCGATTATGTCGGTCACCCGCTGGTGGATATAATGAGTGATTTGCCGGATAAAACCCAATGCGACCGGCTCTATCGCCCTTCCGGCGGACCTCTCGTCGGGTTGCTCCCGGGGAGCCGGCGCAGTGAGGTTAAGCTCCTCTTTGACATCCTGATGGACGCGGGCCGAATCATCTTGCGGTCTCTCCCGGCGGCCAGGTTCATAATTCCCGTGGCATCTTCGCTGGATACGCGGGATATGGAAAGCAGGGCTGCCCGATGGTCTCTGCCGGTGCAGGTCGTGAGCAACGACACCTATAGCGCAATCAGGGCGTGCGACCTGATCTTGACCGCTTCCGGTACGGTGACCCTGGAGGCCGCGATTCTCGAAACTCCCATGATAGTGTTCTACAAACTCTCCAGGCTGAGCAGGCAAATCGCCAAGCGGCTCATTGGGGCCAAATTCGTCGCGCTGCCCAATCTGATAGCGGGCAAGGCAATAGCTCCCGAATTCGTGCGGGAGGAGCCTACCGGACCATGTCTGGCCGGGTGTGCCATCAAGTTCTTGATGGATCCGGCTCTTCTGGACGAGCAACGGCTGGAGTTGAGGCGTATTCGCAATCGGCTTGGCGTCCCGGGCATATCCGGCCGGGTCGCGCGGCTCGTCCTGGATACGGCGGAGCGCGCGCGATGAGGTTTTTGCGGCAAGCCGCCTGGATTGCCTACAACGCTGCCATGTGTTTGAGCTGGCCTGCGCTCTACTTATATTATCTTTGCAGGTCTCTGACCGATGGGAAATACCGGCGCAATTACCTGTGGCGGATGGGGCTCAAGCTCCCCGCGCCTCTACGGTCGTGTCCGGCACGCGCCTGGATTCATGCCCTTTCAGTGGGCGAGACGCTCTCATCGATTTCCTTGATATCTGAATTGAAGCTGATGCGCCCAGCCCTCGAAATACTCTTTTCCACCTCTACCGAAACAGGGATGTCGCTTGCCGCAGAAAGGCTCAAGGGATTGGTGGACAGTTTTGTTTTCATGCCCCACGATTTTCCATGGACCGTGAGCGGGCTGCTTAAACGCATCAGGCCGTCACTCTTCGTACTCATAGAAACCGGTTTCTGGCCCGATCTCATTTTGCGGCTGAACAGGGAAGGCGTTCCCGCCGTGCTGGTCAATGGGAGAATGTCGCCCGGTTCATATCGCAGCTTTTCCCGGCTGGGCGGACTTGCAGACATCGTGTTCGGCGGGTTCGACCTCATCTTTGCCCAGACCGAACTGGACAAGGCGCGTTTCATCTCCATGGGCGGTCTTACGGAAAGAGTGATGACGGCGGGGAACCTTAAATTTGAGTCTTCCCTATCCAGGGTCTCGGAATCGGAGATCGCTTCGATCAGGGCAGATATCGGGCTGCAAGCGGGCAGGCCCGTATGGGTGGCAGGCAGCACGCATGAAGGAGAAGAGCAAATTCTGCTTCGCATCCACCGCAAC
>JBEKXG010000225.1:0-7320 GCA_049512295.1 Syntrophobacteraceae bacterium | reverse complement strand
GCGGCAACTCGTCCAGCTCGCCCAAAAGACGTTGAATCCCCGTATCTACCAGTTCCACGGGTACGCCTTTTGCGTCGGTCCCTGCGTAGACCAGACCGGGAATCCCATCCAATGCCCCGCTGTAGCGGGCGCGCTGAAAGGCCGATCTAATGGGCTCATTTTCGGCTCGAACTGACAGCAGAACCTCCAGCAGGCTCAGCAGCACATATTCTTCGCCCGTTACCGCGATATCGGCACCCCACGGGTCATTAACGTCGGAGCTGAAAACGCTCCACGGAGCAAAGAACATCTTGGGTCCGCCCACAATGATGAGCGGCCGGCGCGAGGGGTCGATTCGGCAGGCGTCCCGGACCAGGGCCTCACACTGGCTTGAGTTCAAGTGCATGCTGGAGACCATGAAGATGTCGGGAAGCCTCCCGTCCAATCTCATATGGGAAGGCTTGAAGTTCCTGTTCCACTGCTGCAGCACAATGCGGGTCTTGTGGCACCCGATATCGGCCATGGCGGCGCCGATAGCCCTCACTCCGGCGGGGGCAATTTTACTATCGAGGTAGATAAAGGGCAGCATCCGTGTGCGATGATCGAATGCGCTAACGATAACAGTCGTTAAATCGTGCCTGGCGGCAGTCTTCCGCAGGCGAAGCCGCAAATCGATCATCTCGCCTGCACGGAGCAACTCATCGCCGCGATCACGACAGGGAAGTTCCATAGCAAATCAAATCCGAGGACTTATTGGGTGCACTCCGGATTATCCCTACCGGCCTCTGACGAGGCAGCAGAGGGGTTCCTTATCGGCTGGCGTAATCTGGCATCAGTGGCTGAGTTGTGTCAAGTTTTTTCAATAATTGAAGTCCTCCTTGCATCGAATTGCAAAGTCCGCTTTACTCTCCTCTGTTGACTTCACAAAGGCAGAATCAGTCTTTCCATGTCAATTTCATTTATGAACCTTCATGGCTTCCATTATAAAGACTGACGCGGAGAGGGGGAAACGGGGAGACTGTTTTGCCGCCGCGTCTCGGTGCGGCAGACTTACCGGACCAGACATCTTTGGCACCTGGCGGAGACCGGAGACTGATGTGGCGCCTGGCAGAACCTGGAGATTAGCAGCGCTGGGCTACGCCTCGCGGAAGGTCGAGACGTGAGCCGCGCGCCTGCGGGCGTGCCGAAACTCCGGCGGGGTGCGGGGGAACCATTCTCCCACCTCGCGGAGCGTGGAGTTTGAGAGTGACCTTGTATGATTCGCCGGTCTCCAGGCGAACGTCAGCGCAGCAACGATTCGTAAAAAACGCGCCAGTTTTCGCCCATTATTTTTCTGATGTCCGGCTCGGGATATCCATGTGCGAGCATTATCCGGGCAAGGTCCGTCAGCCTTGTGATGTCCTCGAACCCGGCGTTTACGGTGTGAAAGCCGCAAAAGTCAGTTCCAATACCTATCGCATCGGCGTCGAACCTCTGAGCTATCCAGTCGATGTGGCGGAAGATGTCTTCAATTGAAGCCTCGCCGGAAGGCGTGAGCATTTTCGGGTCGGCGGCAATCCCGATCACACCTTTGCGCTCCAAGATGACAGCGACCTGGTCCGCTGTCAGGTTTCTCGGAATATCGAAAAGAGCGCGCACTCCCGTGTGGGAGGATATGAGCGGCCCTTCGTAAATCCGGGTTAGGTCCCGAAAACCCGGTTCTGCCAGATGGGCCACATCGAAGGCGAAACCCTCCCGCGCAAGTTCCCTGACAAGGTCCTTCCCTTTGCCGGTCAATCCCTCCGGAAAGGAGACGTTATTGCCGTCCCCGATCCTGTTTCTTCCCATGTGTGTGAGGCCGGCCACTCTTATGCCTGCCTGCACGAGCCTTGAACGGTCCAACTCCAGCAGCCCGTCGGAATTTTCGATCAGCCATATCGTTCCAGGCGTCTTCTGCCTGATGCAATCTCTTAAAGCCCGGGCCGATCTAATATGAATAAGCCCGGTGAGATATTTTTCCGCGTAGTCTACAAGCCCGGACAGGAAATCGGCCGATCCCGCGCCGTTATGAGTGTCCGGACAATACAGGGCGGCAACCGCCACGAGCATGTTGGCGCTTTTCATTTTATCCAGTGTTACCGGAAGGTCCTTCAACTCATCGAAAGGAACATTCAAGCGCGATTCAAACATTTCATACAGTATATCAACGTGCCCATCGATTCTGAAATCCGGCTCGCGTGTTACGAAAAGTTCATCGCGGGCATGGCCCGCTCCCATGACGCTTTCCCTTTTCATGGTTTCAGGGTGTCCAGGGGGGGCATGATGTACTGCTTCGATTCGTGGGTTTGCCGTCATTGGACCAGATAAACCTCGCGGAGCGTGGAGATACAAAAAGGAGCCGGGGAACACTTTTTCTGCGCCCCCCGGCTTTAGATGGTTTAGAGCTATCTCCGAACCGGAGATTCCGTGGGGGCGTGTCAGGTCGGCACGACATAAGTTGCCGATGCTTCATCTACAGCGGCGGTCAGGATCTTCTTCTCGATTTCCTTTACCTGGAGCATCCGTTTCACCTCCTTTCCGCTTGGGATCATGCGGATACGAATGGTGCGATGAGCTTGAGGTCCGTCAGCGTACCGGCCGCTTCCGCACACACAATCGCGAACTGGTCGCGCTCTTTGTCTGCTCCATATTTTGGGTAAAGCTTCAGGGCTATTTGTTCTAAAGTCAACTGTCCATCACAGAATCCGAGAAAGTCAAACCCGAACTCGTTTATTTCCCGAACTTCGGTGCCGCCCTCCGCCCGGGTGAAGAAGAGAAAAACCTCCCTTCGCAGGCAGTTGTCCGGAAAATGGCCGCACTTGATTTCCAAAATAAGGCGGGGAACATCGAATGTGAACCGCTCGATCGAAATCTTTTCGTTCCGCAGCGGTTTGAGGTCAGCAATACGGCCGAGGTCGATGTGAAAGGAGGAATGCCCCGACTCATCTTTGGCCGCACGAAGCAGGCATGTTTCATATTTCAGGACCTCCGGAAGATATTGCCTGACAATGCTCCCATGCCCGGCAAGACAGTCTTGGGCGAAATCACTAAAGCAGGCCAGACAGGCCTGAGGCGTTAGGCGGCGCTGAGGCTTGGGAACCGGGACCGCACGCCTCGCGGAGCGTAGAGACCCCGGAGGCGGCTTTGTGCCAGTAGAAGGCAGATCGGGGTGGGAGCGCGCCGTGCCCGTGAATCCCGGAGATATCGCTCCCTCGATTTCGGCGACCCGGTCGAGAAAAGCGAAAAAAAGATCGAGGACAGGCCGGTTTAGTTCAAGACTGAGCAGAAAAAAGGTCCTCGGGTAGAGGCCTGCGATTATGGTGAAGTAACTTGCGATTTCGTTCAGCTCCCTGAGGGTCCCGGCAGGGCAGGGCAGGTTATAGAAGCTGCAAAAGATGGCCGGGTCCGAATCGATCAGCGCCTCGTCGGAAGCAATCCGGCTCCCATCGTCGAACTCAATCCCCAGGGAAAAGTAGGTATCCACCTCGCGAATAAGGCTGTGCCTGTATTTTTCATACAAGTCGGTCCCGGGAAGAATCGTAGCCATCTGCACAAGGATATTTGCATTTCCTGTAGACGCCGACTTAAGGGCCAGTTTGAGGGTCTCATCGAGGTCCTGCCTGCTCTCCTCGGGAAATCCGATCACGAAGCTCAGAGTAGGGACAATGCCGGCCTCGGTCGTCTCTTTCACTCTATCAAAAAGAATCCCGTGGTCTATGCTTTTGCGAATGAAAGCCAGCGTCGTTTTCGAGCCGGAGTCGATCCCATAGCACATCGTTTCGCATCCGGCCTCTCGCATCAGATTCAAAAGAGATCTATCCAGGGTATCCAGCCTTGAGATGCAATACCAGGGAAGGTGGTTAAGGCCGGCATCTATTACGCCGTGGCAGAACTGCTCCGCAAACTCTCTATTGGCGGTAAACTGATCATAAGCAAGAAGGAAGCACTCGGCCCCGAAGTTTTCGGCAAGATGCTTCATTTCCCCAATGAGCCGGCCCGTTGAAAATGTTCGCGTCCTTCTTCTCCAGACGAGCGATTGCGAGCAGTAGACGCAACGGTGCGGACACCCCCTGCCGACCTCCAGAATGGCAATAGAGCGCCTGATGCCACAAACGTCCCGGTATACATGAAGCGGGGGTACGAACGTGTAGTCGCTTGCAGGCAGAGAATCGAGGTTTTCGATCAGCTCCCTGTCAGGATTTCGGGTGACTCGGTCCGCCGTGCGGTACGTAATTCCATCTATCGAAGCCAAAGGGATTTCCCCCTGGAAAGCCCGGATCAATTCGGGAAAAGTTATTTCCCCTTCTCCGCGAACGATCGCGTCGATAAAAGGAAACCGCGAAAGCGTAAGCTCATCTACAAATGAAGCGTTATGCCCGCCAAAAACCAGTTTTATCTGCGGCTTTAACTTCTTGAGTTCCTCGGCAACTCTTACAGAAGGAGGGTAGGTGGTGCACTGGACGGAAAAAGCCGCCAGCTCGGGTTCGAATTGCAGTATCTGCCTGGCGCATTCCCTGTAGATATTCCTGTCCATGGAAAGAGCCTTCCGGCGAATAGCGAGCGGAAAGTCGAATATTCTTACGTGGTGAGGGGAAGATCCCAGAACGGTGGCGAGATTTATGAGCCCCAGGGGAGGCATGTTGTACATCGGTTCGAAATAGAAGGGAGGGAAAACGAGAGCTATATTCATTGAGTCTGATGTCATTACCGGCCCTTTTCCACTTGGGGGACTCTTGCAGACAGGGTTACCCCGATTCTGTTCCATCTAATGCCGTCCGGTCCGGAAGACCAGTAGATTTGCCGCGCTTTGCCGACCAGGTCCCGCAGCGAAACGAAGCCGAAGGTGGAGCTGCCGTTTGCTCCAGGGCGCTCACCGGATACATATACCATGCCGTGCGGAACGGTCTCAACGCCGGAAGTTGCCTCGGACAGGCGCTGACCGGGAAGAGCAGCGATCTTGCGGATTAAGACCATGCTCCGGTCATCGGGATCGACCAACACCACAACATCGCCGACACCGGGCGCCATGCGATTATAGACGGTCTTGTCCACCAGGACAAAGTCTCCACGCCGGACAGCCGGCTCCATGCTCGTGCCGGCGATCTTAAATGCCTGAAGGGTGGAACTGCGGATATGGTCGATGACCGCCCCGTTGACACCCACCATGCCGACAAGCCAGAAGGCCAGATAGAAGTACCAGCGGTTGTATTTCTTCGGTTCCACGGTAACGATCTTTGCCCGGCCGGCCTCGAAGATCGTCCAGAGATAAAAGGCGATGACTAGAACCAGGGCGACGCCGGTGGCGGGCATCAACAAGCGGTCGGGCAGGCGTACGGCAAACCGTGGGCCGATAAGGACGAGCATCAGGTAGATGGAGAAAAAACAAAGGCCCTTCAGGAGTTCGCCATTATGCACCTGACCGAGACCGGGGATGGTCATGCCCAGAATAAGAGCAGGCCATCGTATCTGTTTGCCTGTTTGTAAGGAGTGTGTCATGACTGCTGCCCTCTCAATAGTGAATAAACCAGTCTAGCCGCAAAGTGCAGGGGAAAAAAAAGATGCCAGTATGCGCAACAGGTTCCCCAGGGCCATAACGCCGCCTGCAAGCGCAAGCCACCAGCGCAGCGGAGTGGACAGCGCAGCGGCTGACCAGGGGGTGGTGACTGCACGAGTCTGCGCATCGGCACGGACCGAGGTCATCACACGGGCCACAAAGTCAGGCGATGGCTCAAACTCTTTCATGGCTCTTTCCTCCTCGCCATTGTCCCACAAGGGTCTTTACTCGTTGCCTTGCACGAAAAAGCCTGGATTTGACCGTTCCGGCTGAAAGTCCCCAGGCAATTGCGATCTCCTCCAGCGAGTGGCCGTTCAGGCTTTGGAGAAGGGTTATTCTGTAAGGTTCCGGCAGCAGCTCCAACGAGCTTCGCAACGCCTCGCGGCGTTCACGGGCCAGGAGAACCTCTTCAGCCGAGTGGGCGTTCGAAGACAGGTGCTCGATCGCGTCCAGATCGACGAAGCATCTTTCCCCGCGAGCGCGCAGTTCCGAAATGCAGCGATTGCGCGCCACGATAAAGAGCCAGGCGGAGAACGGCACGCCCCGGTCGAGATTGAACTCCGGCAGTCCCCTGAAGACATTGAGGAACACGTCCTGTCCCAGGTCTTCCACCGGCGCTTTGTCGCCTACCAGCCGGTAGATAAAGTTCAGCAGCTTCCGGTGGTACCGGACAACCAGGTGGGCAAATGCCTCCGTATCACCGTTCTGAAACCGTTTTATGACCTCGTTGTCGTCCACCTTCACCTGCCCTCTGTTGTTGGTCACTCATATATACGCGGGCGCCGGAAAAAGGTTCCGAAAATATTACATAACGAGGCAGCGCCAGGTTGGCGTTAGTGCAGTATCCGGCTCAGAAACAGCTTTGACCTGTCGTGCCGTGGATTTGAAAAAAACTCCCGGGGGGTGTTTTCCTCGATGATTTGACCGAAATCCATGAAAAGGACCCTGTGCGCCACACTTTTCGCAAACCCCATCTCGTGAGACACCACGAGCATGGTCATTCCTTCATGCGCAAGTTGTATCATGACGTCCAGCACTTCCTTCACCATTTCGGGATCAAGGGCGCTGGTCGGCTCATCGAAGAGCATCACTTTTGGCTTCATACAAAGGCTTCGGGCAATGGCGACACGCTGCTGCTGGCCGCCCGAGAGCTGTCCTGGGTATTTTGCGGCCTGTTCCGCAATGTGCACCTTTTCGAGAAAATACATGGCGAGGTCTACGGCTTCGGAGCGTGGGAGCTTTCTAACCCGGATAGGGCCAAGAGTAAGGTTTTCCAGTATCGTCAAATGAGGGAAAAGATTGAAGTGCTGGAACACCATTCCAACTTCAACCCTGATCTTTTCGATATTCTTGATATCGTTTGTGAGTTCTATATCATCGACGATAATCTTTCCGCGCTGATGTTCCTCGAGCCGGTTGATGCACCTTATCAGGGTGGATTTGCCGGAACCCGATGGGCCGCATATAACTATGCGCTCACCCTTGTTCACGGAGAGATTGATATCCCTGAGCACGTGAAATTCTCCGAACCACTTGTGCATTCCGATAATTCGGATAATTGGTTCGGTGGATATCTTACAACCTGATTCATCTAACCTCATCTCTTTTTACCCCTGTGTTTCATTGCGTGCCTGCTCGATTGTTCCGGGCTATGACACCCGGCCGGCCCTTGAAGCTAAAAAGCGATTGTGAGCCTGCCAAAACAGTGATAAGGCAATTATCGCCGTCTGCAACCGCACTGATGAAAACCCTGGGCGCGCGCTTCACGG
>JBEKXG010000224.1:0-7346 GCA_049512295.1 Syntrophobacteraceae bacterium | reverse complement strand
AGATGCCTAGCATGGCAACATCGACAAACACCAAAGCTCGGCTGGCTACCGCGTGGTTAGGCGGATGCGCCGGCTGTCATATGAGTCTATTGGACCTGGATGAACGGATCGTGGATGTCCTCAGTCTGGTGGACCTGGTCTATAGCCCGGTCGCCGACATCAAAAAGTTTCCCGACGGTGTTGACGTGACGCTGGTCGAGGGATCTTGCTGCAATTACGAGAACGTGCACCTGGCCCGTGAAATCAGGGAGAGAAGTAAACTGGTTGTTGCCTTCGGTGACTGCGCGGTTACGGGAAATGTCCCTGGCATGCGCAATCGGCTGAAGCTTCAAGACATACTGGACGACGTCTATGAAGGCCCCGGCCCCGCCCCGCCTTCTGAGGGCGATTTGCCGATCCTGTTGCCCAAGGTAGTACCGTTGCACCAGGTGATCCCGGTCGATATTTTCCTGCCCGGCTGCCCACCTGATCCCGAGAGAATTTGGGCTGCGGTTACGGCAATACTGAGGGGCGAACCGATCGATCTGCCCGTTGAAATGCGTACCTTCGGCTAGCTCCATTTGGATTGGGAGGACGATGATTTCGTCATATGTCCCGGCGAAAAATTGAATACATAGAGAAGGACGACTATGGCACAGACTATAACGATCGAACCTATCACCCGAATTGAGGGCCACGGAAAGGTAACGATCCACTTGGATGACGCAGGGCTTGTATCCGACGCGAAGTTCCATGTGGTAGAGTTCCGCGGCTTCGAAAAGTTTTGTGTAGGGCGCACTTTCCCGGAAATGCCGGCCATCACCATGCGAATATGCGGTATTTGCCCTATCAGTCACATGCTGGCATCCGCAAAAGCCTGCGACGGCATTCTGGGCGCCAAGATTCCTCCGGCGGCAAATAAGCTGCGCCGTTTGATCAATCACGCTCAATATACGCAGAGTCACGCGCTCAGCTTCTTCCACTTGAGCGCACCCGACCTGCTGCTCGGGATGGAGAGCGACCCGGCCCTCCGCAACGTAGTCGGACTGGTCCAGAAGTTCCCGGACTTGGCGGTAAAAGGCGTGATGCTGCGCGCATTCGGTCAGAGTATCATCAGAATGCTTGGCACCAAGTCCGTCCATCCGGCCTGGGCCGTTCCCGGTGGAGTGCGGGAAGCGCTTACCGCCGAGCAGATCGACACGATCAGACAGGGTCTGCCTGAGGCGTTCGCGACGGCTGAAGCCGCCGTTAACCTGCTAAAGGACAACCTCGACAACTTTAAGGACGAGATCAGGACCTACGGCGATTTCCCAAGTCTTTTCATTGGCCTGGTTACCCCCGAAGGCGGTCTCGAGCACTACGACGGTGTGCTCCGGGTTATGGATTCCGAAGGCAGGATCATCGAACCGGGCCTGCCCACAGACAGGTACCGGGAGATAATCAGCGAGGCCATCGAACCCTGGAGCTACATGAAGTTCCCCTACTTCAAACCGGGTGGATATGGAAACGGCGCCGGCTTCTATAGAGTCGGCCCGCTTGCGCGCATAAACATCTGCGACTTTGCCGGAACTCCTCGAGCCGACCGGGAAATCCGGCAGTTCCGAAGGCTCAACGGCGGCAAGCCCGTGCTGGGCAGCTTCTACACCCACTATGCACGTTTGATCGAGCTCCTGTTCTCGCTCGAATAGTTCGAAGAACTGATCGAAGACCCACAGCTTTTCGATCCGCATATCCGGGCCATCGCGGGGGCTAACAATCCCATCGGCGTCGGAATCATGGAAGCCCCGCGCGGGACCCTGATTCACGAGTACCAGGTGGATGACTACGGTATAATGACAAAGGCCAATTTGATCGTCGCCACCGGCCACAACAACCTGGCGATCAATAAGACCGTCCAGCAAATCGCCCAGGCCTATATGACCGGCAAAACCAGGATCACTGAAGGCATGATGAACCGGGTCGAGCATGGAATCCGTATCTACGATCCGTGTCTTAGCTGCGCGACGCACGCGGTCGGCCAGATGCCGCTGCACTTCCAGGTGTTCGATCACACGGGGTGCATGGTCGAAGAGAAGATAAGGGATTAAGACTGGCTTTGGCGTGAGCCGTTTGCCCATTGCTCCGAACTGACCCGATGGGCCGATTCGCTCACTTGCGCGATGTACGGGGGCGGGCGGGTATAAAACCCCACCCGCCCCAACCGGTTAGATGACAGATGGTCCTGATTATTGCCTATGGAAACAGCCTGCGCCGTGATGACGGTGCGGGCTTTGTTTTGGGTGACGTAGTCGAGCGGATGCTTTCAGAAGCGGGGTTGGAGGTTGAGCGGATCGACTCCCACCAGCTCGAGCCGGAGTTTGCCCTGGACATCAGCGGCGAGAAAGTCTCCGCTGTTTTATTCATAGACGCGCGCGCGGTCCCTGGTGCACCGGACGCCGACGACCTGCGCATTCACGTCGGCCGAGTTGTTTCGGCCCAAAACGCGTCCCCCGGCATCGGTCACCATCTGAACGCCGCAACCCTTCTTTCTTACGCCGGGTGTCTCTTCAAAAAAGAGCCTCCAGCCTGGCTGATCACCGTTCCCGGAACAGATTTCGATCATGGGGAGGGGCTGAGCGAGACCGCCCTGCAGGCCATCCACTCGGCGCCGCAAGTATTGCGTGAGTTGATTCGGCTTATTTACTTATGATGGAAAGTGCTCTTGCTCCTTCCATTTCCAACCAGGCCGGGAATAAGAACCTTTTTATTTTCATCTTTGAGCGCAACTCGATATCAACTCACGGTTGAGCTGTCAATTTCCATAACCTTGAGCAAATTAGTCGTTCCCGACACTCCAACCGGAAGGCCTGCCGTTACAACGAGGCAGTCTCCCGGTTTGACCACCCCTTTTTCCATCGCCCAGGAGCGCGCCGACGAAAACATCTGGTCCGTGTCGATAAATGAGCTCACAAGGTAAGGGATTACGCCCCATGAAAGCGATAGCCCGCGCTGAGCCTCAATGTGGTCGGTCAGGGCGATTATGGGCGCCGAGGGACGGAAGCGTGCAACCAGGCGGGCGGTATTGCCGGAGGATGATGTCGCCACGATCGCGGCGGCTTTCAGATCGAGCGCCAGCATGCATGCGGCGCGGCTGATTCCTGCCGGCACCGTGTGCAGCATCTCCGAGATTTCCTCTTCCAGGTAAGCGCACTCGTTCAGGTAAGGCTCGGTAGTCCTGGCTATCCGGTCCAGGATCGAAACGGCTTCCACCGGATAGGCGCCCATTGCGGTCTCATCCGAGAGCATCAGGGCGTCGGTTCCATCCAGGACGGCGTTTGCCGCATCTGTGGCCTCTGCCCGTGTGGGCCTGGGGTTTTCCAGCATCGAGCTGAGCATCTGGGTTGCAGTGATGACCGGTTTTCCCGCCTGCCTGGTTGTCTGGATTATCCTTTTCTGAATCATCGGCACTTCTTCCAGGGGCATCTCGACCCCGAGATCTCCCCTGGCGACCATCACGGCGTCGACTGCAGCCAGTATCTGCTCAAAATTTTCAACCGCCTGCGGTTTTTCGATTTTGGCGATAAGCATCGGGTGATGAGTCGCCCCTGATATAATCTCTCTCACATTTCGAAGGTCTTCGGGACCGCGAACGAAAGAGAGCGCGACGAAATCGACCTTTTCGTCCAGGCCCACCATGAGGTCTTCACGGTCTTTCGCGGTAAATGCGGCCACACTCAGCCGGCTCAAAGGCAGATTCACACCCTTGCGGGAAAAGATCACTCCCCCGACCAGGACCTCGCAGACGACGCTTTGGTCTCTTTTTTCCACAACCGTCAACTGAACGGCGCCGTCTGCAAGAAGAATCGGATTGCCTTCCTCGATATCCTCGATCAGTCCGGGATAATTTACGGGGATTGAATCCCCTTCGGCGGATTCTCCCGGGACCAAAGCCACGCGCTCTCCGTGCACCAGGGTCCTTTTGGGGCTGCTGAGTTGGCCGAGCCGGATTTTCGGCCCGCCCAGGTCCTGGAGAATGCCGATTTCCTTGCCTGCCCGTTTTGAAAGCGAGCGAACGGTGCGGATCGTCTGCCTGTGCTGCTCGTGGTTGCCGTGGGAAAAATTCAGGCGAGCCACGTCCATGCCTTCGTTTATGAGCCGCATGATCATATCCGGGGAATTGGTCGCGGGACCGAGAGTGCAGACGATCCTGGTTCTCCTGAATTTTGCCTTTGGCTTCATTTGATTGCTTCTCCTTCGGCCTCGGCTACGAGGCCCTCTATAATTCCAATTCCCCGGTCCCAAAATCGGGGATCGGCCAAATCGACGCCGAACGGCCGCAGCAGCTCTCCAGGCTCGGCTTTGCCGCCTGATTGCAGAAACTCCAGGTACCCGGGGACAAAATCCGGCCCCTCACGCAGGTACTGCTCGTAGAGGGCCATCACCAGCAGCTCTCCAAAGGCGTAGGCGTACACATATCCCGGCGAGTGTACGAAATGAGGAATATAGGACCACCAGGTTCTATAATGATCGAGCAGGCGGACCGAGCCGCCGAACATTGCCGTCTGCGTTTCGATCCATGTGGAGGAAATGAAGTCTTCGTCCAACTCGCCGCGCGTTCGCCTGGCGTTATGTACGGCGTCTTCGAACCGGTTCATGGCCACCTGCCGGAAAACGGTTGCAAAGCTGTCCTCTATTTTCGAGCAAAGCAGGCCCAGGCGCTCGGCCGGAGAAGCCGCCCTTTTCAGGAGGCTGCGGAAGACGACCATTTCTCCGAAAACGGACGCGCTCTCGGCGGTCGTAAGAGGGGTCCGGGAGTTAAATAACCCCTGCCTGCCTGCCAGGTACTGGTGGACGCCGTGGCCGAGTTCGTGCGCCAGGGTCATCACGTCCCGGCGCGCGCCGGTAAAATTGAGGAAAACGAAAGGATGAGCGGAAGGGACCACGGGGTGCGCAAAGGCCCCGCTTCGCTTTCCTGGCAGGACCGGAGCGTGGATCCATCCATACGTGAAGAACCGGGACGCGATCTCCGCCATTTCGGGAGAAAAATCCGCAAAGGATGTCAGGACGATCTCTTTTGCCTCATCCCACGAGACCTTTGCTTCCGCCTGGACCGAAACCGGTGCGTAGCGGTCGTAGTCGAAAAGCTCCTCATAGCCGAAGAGTTTTTGTTTGAAACGGTAATAGCGCTCGACCAGGTCATACCTGGAAGAAACCGCGTCCACAATGGCTCCTACCATGGCGTCGTCCGCCTCATTACTCAGGTTTCGGGAACTTAGCCAGTGAGGGTATCGGCGCAGCCGGTCATCTATCGATTTATCCAAAAGGATTGTATTGAAAATGTGTGTCAGGCAGGGAAGGATCGGCTGGAGTCCTTTGCTCAGCTCGGCTGCCGCGCGTCTCCGGACCTCGCGCTCGGGGCTGTGGAGTTCACTTAAGACCTCCGACTCCGTCCTCTTTTTCCTGCCAAGCTTGAGCTGGCCGAGCATCTTGTCGAAAAGAGCGCCCCAGGCCGATGCCCCGGCGGGTTCCTTTTCGGCCAGGATGCGCTCCTCCGGTTCGCTTAAGAGGTGCGGCTTATAGCGCCTGAGAAAGCTCAGGTGATACCTGTATTTCGAGAGCGCGGGATCGGATGCGACGCTCCTGGCTTGGCTGTCTCGCAGTTTGATCCATTCGAGATCGAAAAAGAGGGTATCCCGGCGGATTTCACTGTAGAGCTCCGTCCGGGATTGAAGAAAAGCGCTTGCGGCCGCATCCTGTGTCCGGGTCGAAAAATTCAGATATGCATACGCCTGCAGTTTCTGAGCGAGTTCGTTTATTTCTTCCAATCCCCGGACGGCCTGAAGCAAATCCTGCGGTCCAAGCCCGGCCACCTTCCCCCTGAACGAAGAAAAAGCCGAAACCTTCTCCCGGAGCAACTTTGTATCGGCGTCAATTTGCGGATCGGAGGGGCTTCTGTAGAGATCGCCCAGGTTCCAGACAATGTTTTCGGCCAATGCGTTTCCCATGAAACCACTCCGGGGTTTTGTAAAACATTTGGCGGCGCAGTTTAAACTTTTCCAATTACGGCTTCATTTCTGCAACGATAAGACTTTCAGTTTCATTTTTCATGCCGCTTTAGTGGATCCATGCATGAGATCTCCATACTTACCGCTGCATGCAGTGATTGGCGGAAATAGCATGAAATGGCGCGAAATGATACGGATTTCGATTGCGCGCGGCGTATATTGGACCGAATGCGGTTCACACTGATATACACATTGAGGTGGCGCCCAATCTTACCATAGTGGAAGCGCACGGCATAGCCAAGGAGGTGAAGAACCTGCTGAAACCGTTGTCGGGGAACGGCACTTGTACAATTCACGTAGACGCCTATCCGGCTCAGTCGCCTGAAGCGGCACAGCAAGCCGCCCCCTAGAGGGATCGGGTGCGTATTCCCCCCATCATTGCCGTGGCTTCCATTCCTGCTTCACGATCTCGGGTGCAGCGCTCTCACCCGGGAGGAAAGACGACACGACCCTCAATATCGGGGACAAGAAGACCACGCTGCTCCTGTCGCCGGCCAAAACGCCCCGGCTCTTCTACCCGCACTACAAGTATCACCTCCCCCTGCCCTCCGTGATGATGATCGAGAACACGAATCACTGCGATGCCGAGTGCGTCATGTGCCAGGGGAAAAAGATCGCGGATGATTTTTCCGATCACTTCTCCAAAACATCGGCATGTAAATACCGTTGACAGCGTCCACGAAGGTTGCTATCCTCAAAAAGCGTAAAAAAGCTTATCCTCTGAAGTACATTGTGCTCAATTCTTATTACTCTTTGATAAAAAGCTGTCCTTTTAATGATACTGGTGCCTGGAAGTTTGCTTCTCTGCGTGCAATACGTTCGTGAACCAAACGGACAGGGGCCTGCTGTGACAGTTTTTCTAACAGCAACAGGCTTAAGAGAGGAGAGTTTTGTTAGATGAATGCTCTGACGCTGGTGTTTGTTTCATTGTGTACATTTGCTGTCGCCTATAGGTTTTATGGCCTCTTTGTTGCGCACAAGGTTCTGGGGATAAGGACGGATCGGCCTACGCCGGCAAAAACCTGCGCGGACGGCATTGATTATGTGAAAACAAATAAGTTCGTTCTATTTGGACACCATTTTGCCGCCATTGCTGCCGCGGGGCCCCTTCTCGGTCCGGTATTGGCGGCTCAGTTCGGTTTTCTTCCCGGAGGACTTTGGATCATTATCGGCTGCGTTCTGGGAGGGGGGGTCCATGATATGGTGGTCCTCTTTGCTTCCATACGCCACAAGGGGCAAAGCCTTGCCAAAATCGCCGAGAGCGAAGTCAGCAAGGCCGTCGGGATTGTCGCATCATTTGCTTTTCTCTTTATTCTCATTCTC
>JBEKXG010000223.1:0-7354 GCA_049512295.1 Syntrophobacteraceae bacterium | reverse complement strand
ATCAGGGCCAGGCGCAGCATGATGGGGATGGCCCACAATTCGCCCAACTTCAGGATGGTCACCATCTGGTAGGCGGCTACGAAACTGCTGAGGCTCTCCGGGTCCACCCGTCCATCGCCGTGCGAGATCGTTTCCAGCGCGATGTCATAAACCCGCGGAAGCCCGGCCGATGGGCCGTTGAGCAAGCGCGGCAGCTCTCGGCTGTAGCCCTTTGGCAAGTGTAGCTTGGCTGTGCGTATCTGTTCTTCAATTAAATAGAAGTTGTCGAGCAGCCATTCCCCGGCCGGAGTAATCCGGCGGTCTGCCTTGACCGCCTCGGTCAGCAGGTTGCGGACTCCAAGCAGTACAGCGTCATTTTCAGCCAGCCGCCTCAGAAGCCGGTCCCGCGGACGTCCAGGGCTCAACTTGTGCGAGCCCGCGAGGGCCTTGCCATGATGCTCCATCTGAACGGCGCTCAACAACTCAGACCGCAGCGGTGACTCGTCGTCGGCATACTTCTGTGCCGGGCCGTTTCCGCCCGGGCGCGCTCTAAAACGGAGCAAGCTCCGGCGAATGGTCTTGATGCGCAACTCCATTTACTTCAACCTCTTGACCGTCTTAACCATATTCTTTCTTCGCAACTCTCTTGCGCCAGGTTCGGTCTTCCGCTTCGTATGTCCTTCATCGACACCTTTAACATTGCCTTTGTTGTTTCGATCTTTATTGCTCAGCATTATTTGCAATTCCCTTCTTTGAAATGGTGACCACCCACTTTCACCTCGAAGCTGCCCATCTCAGTATTATCCCGGCGACCTTCTCAAATGAATGCTCCTTCGCCAGGTACCAAAAATCAGGATAGGTGCGCCCGTACTCCAATGAGTCCCTCATTCCAACGATAAAAGAAACTGTCTTCCCTTCAGCATTGAGATAGAGATCACCTTGCACACAACCCCGGGCCTGTGCGACGGCTTTCCGAATTGAGGCTTTTGAAAGCATAGCTTTTTCCTTTAGGATCGCCGGCATAGCCGGTTTTCAAAGCAGCGGTCAGGACTACGAAGGCTACGATAGATCCGGCACCAGGTAGCTGGAGCAACAGACCTTCTATCGTCAACCCGGCGAAATTGGCTTTGCGCCTGAGGAAAAGGCGGTGGCGGCGTATTTGACCAAGTGGAGAGTCTGATGGAAGCAGTGTGGAAGTGGGCTGGATGCCCTGCCTCAAAAGAAGCTTACTGTTCACATACTTTCACCAGGTGAAAAGGGAGGTGCGCTTTTCGCCCGCCTCATAGTCACACGCGGGCCGGAGAAGCCAATTTAACAGAGGCGGTACTCCTGGCACGCCATGTTATCCTGGTCCGGCTCACAACAGGAATCAATTAAAGCTCCAACAACTACACATATAGAATCTTGTTTTTCCCGGACCTTACCCTGGTACAAAAAAGCCGGAGCTTTTTGCGGCTCCGGCTAATGCTCTTACTCAATGTTTTTGCAAAGCATTGACTAGAGCTTGTTTACGTTTGCGGCACTTTGGCCTTTGGCGCCTTTTTCTTCCGAAAAACTGACTCGATCACCCTCGCTCAAAGACTTGAAGCCTTCACCCTGGATGGCTGAGTGATGAACAAATACATCATGTCCGCTGTCAGCTTCAATAAAGCCATAGCCCTTGCTGTCATTAAACCATTTTACGCTACCTTCCATCTTTCTTTAATCCTTCTACAAATTCTCTGTTTTGTAAATCTTGTGTTTTTTTCACTGCTCTTTTGGCGCGGTACTCGAAGTTACCCCGAACCCGCGCCATATTATTGGCGAAAGATCGTTTTCCGGCATAACTCAAAATAACCTACTCCATTGGCACAATGTAGATTATAACCGATGATCTCAGAAATGCAACCTATTCGTACAAATGATCAGCTAAATGTGAAGAGATATCCTCAGAAAATAAAAACCATGAGAGCAGGTATCGCTGGATGAGATAGGTCCGTAACTTGACAAATATCCAGTATCCACTACCGATTCAAAGATAAGCTCAATGCGGCGCCTCGATCAAGGCTTCTCCCCAGCGGCAGATGCCCGAACTCTCACTTCCTCGGCAAATTGTTTCAACTCATCGCCCTCGATGGTTTCCTTCTCAAGCAGGATCTTGGCGAGTTTTTCGAGGGAATCCCTATAATTGTTCAATTTGAGCAGGACCTTCTGGTGGGCCTCATCCATAATCCTGCTTTTTTCCTCATCGATATCCTGCGCCGTTTGCTCACTGTATTCTTTCTCGTTTGAACCCAATCCAAGATCCAGATATCTTGACTGCGGCGTGTGGGTGTAGGTCAAAAGCCCGAGGCGCTCGCTCATTCCATAGTCCATTACCATACTGCGGGCAATAGCGCTTGCGCGCTGCAGGTCGTTCTGTGCCCCGGTTGAAATATCTCCAAAGATTACCTCCTCGGCCACTCGCCCTCCCAAAAGTACCTGCAAGCGATCCAGGAGCTCATCCCGAGTCATGAGATAGCGATCCTCGGTAGGAAGCTGCTGGGTGTAACCCAGCGCCGCGATGCCCCTCGGAATGATCGAGATTTTGCTGACCGGATCGGTTCCCGGCAGAAGCATCGCCACCAGCGCATGGCCCGATTCGTGGTAGGCCACGATTTCTTTTTCTTTCTGACTCATGACGCGGTTCTTCTTCTCCAGCCCTCCTATGATTCGGTCGGCCGCCTCCTGGAAATGCGCCATGCTCACTTCATCCGCACCCCGCCTCGCAGCAATCAGTGCGGCTTCATTTATGAGATTAGCCAGGTCCGCCCCCACAAAACCGGCGGTCATGGCGGCGACTTTCTTGAGATCCACATCCGGACCGATTTCGACAGCTTTTGCGTGAACCTTGAGAATAGCCTCCCTGCCCCGAATGTCGGGCTTGTCTATGGCCACATGGCGATCGAACCGACCCGGGCGCAGCAGAGCGGGATCAAGTATGTCCGGGCGGTTTGTAGCGGCCAGGATGATCACCCCCGCCCTCGTATCAAAACCGTCCATCTCGACAAGAAGCTGGTTTAAAGTCTGCTCTCTCTCGTCATGCCCGCCCATGGGATTTAGGCCGCGAGCCTTGCCCAGCGCATCCATCTCATCGAGGAAGATAATGCACGGAGCATGCTCCCTGGCCTGTTTAAAGAGGTCCCTTATACGGGCTGCTCCCACTCCCACGATCATTTCGACGAATTCCGACCCGCTCATGCTGAAAAACATCACCCCGGCTTCGCCCGCAACCGCTTTTGCAAGCAGGGTCTTGCCGGTCCCCGGCGCCCCCACCAGGAGAACCCCCTTGGGAATGCGTCCCCCGAGGCGCTGAGATTTCTCCGGGTCTTTCAGGAACTCAACGACTTCCTCGAGCTCGCCCTTGGCTTCATCGATTCCGGCCACATCCGCAAAGGTTACCTTTACATCCTTCTCACCATATATTTTCACTTGTGCTTTACCCAGCGAAAGTATACCCTGCGGGCCTCCGCTCATTCGTTTCATTAAAAAAAACCAGACGAAAACGAAAAATCCGATAGGCAGCAGCCAGGAAATCAATGTCCCGAGCAACTTGTTCTCAACATACCCGCTGAACTTGATCCCTTTTTGCTCAAGCTGCCCTACGAGTTCCGGATCTTCAATCCGAACGGTAACGAATCGTTTTGCCGGTTTGCCCTCTTCTCCTTTCACGGTGCCTGTTATCTGCTCCGGGCCAACGACAAGATTTTCAACCTTTCCCTCCCGGGCCCACTGCTTGAAATCCGAATAGGAGATCTTTTCCGTCTGCTGACCTCCCGTGTAGCTCTGAAACCAGAAAAACAGCAGCATGGCTGCGACGAAGTACCATATGGAAAAGCGTACCTTTTTTTGAGCCGGGTCGACCTGGTTCGGACCACCCTTTCCCGGACCTTTTATACGATCAATGATCTTATCCATCAGGCTGGAATCTTCATTTCTTTTTGTCGCCATTAGATTGCTCCCTGTCCCGATGTTTTCAGGACAACTCCGTCGCCCCCTTTTTAAGAGCCCGGACATCTTCCATTAACTGCGTCAGGATTCCAATCTGCTCCTGTTGTGCCGCGAGCAGCCCACTCCACTGCTGTTGTCTCAGCATGTCCAGCTTTTGATGCAGCGACATAATCTCCAACTCAGCTTTCAAATTCACCTCGTAGTCATGTGCGGCATCAATCCGGTCTTTTTCCGAATGGCGGTTCTGGGACATCATGATAACAGGGGCTTGTATGGCCGCAAGCATCGACAACACCAGATTCAGCAGGATGAAAGGATAGGGATCGAACGTTTGGTTCCATTCGGCTAAAATGAATGCATTCATTATAATCCAGGCGACCATAACAGCCATGAACAGGATGATAAATGGCCATGATCCGCCAAAAGACGCAACGCGGTCCGCCAGCCTCTGTCCCGGAGTCAATTTTTCCAGATGTTCTTCCAGAACGTTTCGGCTTATATGCAAGCCATCGGCAATGCGGTTAATTACAATCTGCTCTCGAGGGCTGAGCAGGTCGAAGTCTTCGTGGAGGAGTTGTTCCGCCAGCTTATGAACATTGGGCCTCACACTCTTTGTGTCCCCTTGAAATAAAATAGATTATGCCTGTTCATCGTCTCAGGCGCACTTCAATCGAGAAATGGCATTTGAGCGGGTAAGTCAGTCGTGCAGCCTTTCAAGCGTACCACAGCACGGCAAAATAGTGACATGTGGTGCCCGCGATAACAAATAAGTGCCATACGAAATGGGTGTAGCGCACCCGCGGAGCCGCAAAGAACGCCACACCGCTCGTGTATGCAATACCCCCTGCCAGGAGCCAGAGGATTCCAGACAAGGGCATTTGAGACCACAGCGGCCGGATAGCTATGACGATCAGCCACCCCATAGCCAGGTATAGTCCGGCGGATAAACGGGGGTGCCGTATGCCCCCCACCGCCTTCGCAGTCACGCCGAGTATTGCAAGGCTCCAAACAAAAAACAATAGTGTCCAGCCCCAGGGACCGCGAAGCACGCCGAGCGTAAACGGGGTGTATGTGCCGGCAATGAGGATGAAAATCGCCCCGTGGTCCAGCACCCGAAATACACGTTTTGCTTTGCTCTTTGGAAGGGCGTGATAGAGAGTGGATGCCAGGTACAGCAGGACCATAGTCACGGCAAAAATGACGGAGCCGGTGATGGTCCATGGGTTGCCATGACGAATGGTTGAGACGATGAGAAGCGGTGCCGCAACAAGAGTCGCAGTCAACCCGGCGGCGTGGCTGAAGGCGTTTGAGATTTCCTCTCCGAGTGACTGCGGACGTTCATGTTCCGCTTGCATCTCATTCATTATGTGGCGTCCTGTGGAGTCTAAGGAGAACGGGGTTTTTGCGGCGCCGGGACGATTCCGAAAAGTCGATTTTAACGGAGCTGAAATCATCCCCAGTGCGATGAATGGCCCGCAAAGATTCCGTCATGAGGAGAATAAGGGCGATCCGCACGCTTTGCAAAATTATGCCGAAATTTTCGCGGCCCTCCGTCAGGATGGAAGGGTCCGGCCCCTTTTCTTGGGCAAGGTGATAGAATAATTGTCCATCCCCAATGGACTATTCCAGTATGGTGACATCCTAACATCAGTTTGAGTGATTATCTTGGTAATTTATGAGAGATCCATGGCTCTTTTTGACTCAGAACTCAGAAAGGAGTGGTTATGGAAGAAAAAAAAGGAAATTTTGATGAGCGGTACCATGCCTCCTATGCTTGTAAATTGAAGACCATTCCACTGGAGAAGATTGAGTCTGCAATAGCGAAGGCCATAGGGGAATTAACCCACGACAAGGTAGAGTGCACGATAATAAATTTCAATGCCAAGAGCCAATTGGCGGAGATTGTCATTGCACTCGACACAGGGAGAGACAAACGATATTCCAAGTGAAATTATTATTGAGCACTCCCCAGCAGAACAAGACGTAAGTTTCGACCTTGGCGAAGCCCGGCAGACTGACTCGACCTTAACTCCCTCTCCACAAAAGCGGGGAAGCTCATACTCACGCGGCTGCGCTCCACACCTTTCGGCAAGTCAGCAAGGGTCTGAAGCTGGGAAGGGCCTTGCAGGAGGACAGACGCGTGAATACTGACAAAGCACCGCAAATCAATGATCTTTGCAAAGGAGTCTTTGACCTCAGTTGTCAATTTTGGCGCAGTTGCTTCCGGTAACATTCGCTCTGTGAACTTTCCTGAAGATTATTTTTACCTCGCCCATAGGTTTACAGTCCCATAGCGGCTGGCTCAGGCTTAAAAAGTTTGTGCCGGTGGCGAGAAATCGGTATAGTTAATCTACGAAAGAGGTCGAAAATGAATCCAACTGGTCTAGTTTCCGTCCGGAACTGGTCCTTTTCCACCCCCGAATCAGGTCCGGAGCAGGCTCTGGCGGGGCGGTGGAACCCGCCCTGCGGAGCGTGGAGAATTGGACTTCCGCTTGGGCACCGACAGGATCTCGACGCTCCGCTAGGTGGTACTCAAGTACGCTTCCGCGCAAGCAATCGATTCCCTTGCCAGAACGAAGAATCTCTTTTCCCTGGGGCAAGAAATCTGAATCGGAAACTGCAAGTGTCTCACCCGGTGTTTCCGGATGGACACTGGTCTAATTAAAAGGAATGGATAATGGGATTTGTTTATAGGGGTTATTTACTCAGATCAAAATCTATTCAGCTTGGCGAAAATAACCGTTGGATCTTGCAAGTCACTGTTTCACTTCACAAAGATTCAAGTGGCGAACCGAGAGAACAAACTTTTTCCTCCGAGAATACCTTTTCAAGCAAAGAGATTGCAGATATGGAAGGCATCATATTTGCGCGGAAGATCATTGATGGTGAGTTCCCGGGACTCTCAATTGATGTTCTGTGAGAATTATCCACAGCCTGGCAAAGGAAATTGCCCATCTAATCTATGCACGGCAAGACATGACAAGAAACTAAACCTTGGCCATTCGTTGAAATCGCTAACAAATAGAACCGGTGTCTTCACCTGTCTTTGAGCCTGGCTCCTTTGGAACTTCTCGGGCAGAGATGGGATGAATACAAATTCCGCAGGGATACCAGCGATATTATCGCCTGACTTTCTCCAGTGGGTCTCGCAGACAAGGCCTGTGAGCTTGCGCCAAAGTGCTCAATATCTCTCCTTTCTGGCGTTCTGGAGGGACCCATCTCTCCGGTCAATAAATTCAGATCATACTCGTTATGCTCTCAGACCGGAACGGGATTTCCCACAGTGGCAAGTTCTGTTGCGGGTTTGTTTATGTTGCGGGTGGCGAATTATGTTCTTCTTCTATGTACTTACGATAACCTCATTGTGATGGTCTTTTCTTCACCTCCTTGTAATTATTCTAATTCC
>JBEKXG010000222.1:1158-12352 GCA_049512295.1 Syntrophobacteraceae bacterium | reverse complement strand
GTAATCAGCACGGGAAAATCCGTCCTTGCATACTCTGCGGCCCTTTTCCTCGCCCCCAGCAAAGCGGCGCTCTTCCCAATGATGAGATCCTGGTCGCGGATCGCTTTAAGGGTCTGCCTGAGCTTCAGGTTCTCTTTGACCTGCTCGGAGAAAACCAGCGAATTGCTCAGGGCTATCGATCCGATGTCTACCAGTTGCTGGAGAAGTTCGAGATAGTTTTTCTGAAGGTTGAGGCGGTTTCCGCCGGCGCTCGTGTCGATTATCTGGACCGCCCCGTAGACTTCGCCGGTTCTGAGAAATAGTGGGAAACAGAGGATAAGCCTGCTCTTAACGTCGATTTTGTCCTCGGCCTGCTTGTAGTGACGCGCGTCTTTACCCGGTTCGGCGACAGTCATTTTGCCTTTTTCGATAACCCAGCCGACAATGCTGGGCTGGTCGAAATCGATGGTCATTGACTTGATGCGCTCACTTTGCGCTCCGGCAGCTTCAATGCATGTATAGCCTCTTTCACTCCTGACCCATATGGAGCCGCGCTCGACGTTTTGCAAATCCAGCAGGGCCGTCAGGAATTTTCGCTGGAGCCTTTCGGGATCGAGTTCCTCGGATACAGCCCGGTAGAAATCAAAAGACTTATCGCCCATAAACTCTCCGGAAAAGCGGCTGAACCGTTGGCAGTTTTTGTTCATTAAAGTAATTTAACATAATTTCCGAACTATATATCCACCACCAGCATAAAAGAGAATCGTTTTGACGGCCACAGCGTTTGAAAGGATGAAATCGATGAGAGAAATGAACGCCCAGCGGGTGATCATCACAATGAGAGACGGGAGCGTTTTCCGAGGCTATGTCAATATCGGCTCCTCCAGGCGTCTGTCAGACTTCTTCAGAAAATCCGATAGCAGCCCGTTCGTTGTAATGTTCGACACCACTATCGGTGAGAGCGAGGCAAAAGGCGTCTATTTCCTCAACTGGAACCATATCCTCTGGGTGGAACCACAGGAGCCGGCCGACCGCGAGCACTTCCCCGGGAGCCTTGCTCTGGAAAGCGGGCTGAAATAAGATTTTTTACACTTCGCGTGACGATATCAAAGAACAGCTCTTGTTCGGAGTGTCCTTTCTCCAATTTTCTCACATTATTTACATATTTCTGATAAATTATCCACTTGACTCAACCGGAAATATGGTCAACCAGGCCTCAACGGGGCACTTCTTCCGAGAGCGGAGGACTGAGTATGAAAGTGTTCACCCACGATGATTTTCTGAGTGTCTATGAACGCGATCCGGCGGCGTCTCCGGGAAGGATCGAGGCAATCCTTGCGGCCATTCGCGGCGAGGTCGAGCTGGAGCAAGCCATTCCGGCCTGTCAGGACGACATCCTGGCGGTCCACACCAAATCGCACGTACAGGGCGTGCAAAGCGAGGGAATCTACAATATTGCCGCGCTCGCCGCAGGGGCTGCCATTCAGAGCGCTCTCGCCGGCCTGGATGAACCCGCTTTCGGGCTCGTTCGTCCGCCGGGCCACCATGCTTCAGCCGATCATCACTGGGGGTTCTGCTACCTCAACAACATGGCCATAGCGCTGGAACACCTCCGGTCAAAGGGCCTGATCAAGACGGCGCACGTCCTGGACTTCGACATGCACTATGGCGACGGCACTGTAAACATTCTGGGCGCAAAAGGTTATGTTTCCATTCACAATCCGGACGAGAGCGACCGTAAACATTACCTGACGGAAGTGGGGGTCCGGCTCGACGCGCTGAATGTGGACATAATCGGTGTGTCCGCCGGGTTTGACAATCATATGGAGGATTGGGGCCACGTGCTCTATACTGAAGACTACCAGGAAATGGGCCGGATGGTTCACAGCACCTGCAAGAGACTCGGGATCGGCTGTTTCGGCCTGCTGGAAGGCGGCTATAATCACAGAGTTCTGGGACGAAACGTGCTCGCATTACTGAGAGGATTCCAGGGGCTTTGATTTTTCTTGCAGCCTGGCTGGCAAGGTTACGGTCATATGGCGCACAATAAAGGCCCATCCGGGGTCAGGGTAATCTTTCCGGACGAACTTCAGGAATTTATCGCCCGGCACAGGGAAGGGACTTACCAGCTCATTGACGTTCGCCAGCCTGAGGAATACGAGGAATTTCATTTGCCGGGATCCAGGCTCATACCCCTGCCTGTCCTGGTAGACTCTCTAGAAGAGCTTGACCGCGCAAGCGATACAATCATTTACTGCGCCGTTGGCGGAAGGAGCCTGATCGTTGCCCAGTTTCTGGCAGTACGCGGGTTTGACCGCGTCTTTCAGCTCCAGGGCGGAATCGAGGCATGGGAAGACAGGACCGCTGCAGGCTCCCCCGAACTGCACCTCGAATTCATACGGGGAGATGAATCCGCCATAGAGGCTGCTGCGATCGCCTACAGGTTCGAAGCGGGCCTCGAGCAGTTTCACAGGGCGGCAAATGCCAAGAGCCAAATCCCTGAGATACGGGACCTCCTGGAAAAGCTCATCAGGGCTGAGGAAAGCCACAGGCGGAAACTTCTGCGGCTGCTCGAATCGCTCGGCTCCGGGCCGCAGGCTGCCGGCGCTCCCGAGGGCTATATGGAGGGTGGACTTAAGATTGACGATTTTCTTGCCCGGAACGGCAGTTACCTGAAGTCGGCCAAGGGCTGCCTTGAACTGGCCATGATGATCGAAGTTCAAGCCCTTGACCTGTATCTGCGCATGGCCCAGACCTGTTCGGATGCCGCCGCAAAGGAGCTTTTCTACCGGCTGGGCGATGAGGAGAAGGTCCACCTGAATTCGCTTGCAGACCTGGCCGCAAGGATTGGGCACGGATAGCAATGCTCTATGATTTAAAATTCACCAGTAAATTACAAATTCGAAAGCTCCCGAAAGACTGATTGCTTAAATTATCAGGGAGTTTCTTATGGGCAAGGTACTCATCATCGGTGCAGGCGGGGTTGGAAGCGTCGTGACTCAAAAGTGCGCCCGGGTCCCCGAGGTTTTCTCAGAGATAACCCTCGCCAGCCGAACGCTCGAAAAATGCGAAAAAATCGCGGCCCGGCTTGCGCGCCCTATCAGGACTGCATTAGTGGATGCGGACAATGTGGCGCAAACAGCCGCTCTCATCCGCGAGGTCTCGCCCGATCTTGTCATGAACGTAGCCCTTCCGTATCAGGACCTCTCGATCATGGACGCCTGCCTTGAAACAGGTGTGAACTACCTTGACACAGCCAACTACGAACCTCCCGAGGAAGCCGCCTTCTCATACAAGTGTCAGTGGGCATATAGTGAAAGATTCCGCCGGGGCGGTCTCATGGCGCTTTTTGGCTCAGGCTTCGACCCGGGGGTTACCAATGTGTTTTGCGCTTACGCTCTCAAGCATCATTTCGACGAGATAAATTATATCGACATAATGGACTGCAACGCCGGGACGCACGGCCATCCCTTCGCGACCAACTTCAACCCTGAGATAAATATCCGTGAGGTCACGGCGCGGGGCAAGTACTGGGAGGAAGGCGAATGGAAAGAGACCGAGCCTTTCTACGAACACGAAGCGTTCAATTTTCCCGAGATTGGCGTTCGTGAGATGTACCTTATGTACCACGAGGAACTGGAGTCGCTCGTCAAACACATCCCGGGGCTTAAGCGAATTCGATTCTGGATGACCTTCTCACAGGAATATCTGACCCACTTGAGGGTCCTTGAGAATGTTGGAATGACCCGGATCGACCCGGTCCATTTCCAGGGGTGTCAAATAGTTCCGCTGCAGTTCCTGAAAGCGCTTCTGCCGGATCCCGCCTCGCTTGCCGCGGGCTATACCGGAAAGACAAACATCGGGTGCATGATCGAGGGTCTCAAGGATGGAAAGCGGCGCAAATACTACGTATATAATGTCTGCGATCACCAGAGGGCTTTCCATGAAGTTGGCGCCCAGGCGATTTCCTACACGACCGGAGTCCCCGCAATGGTCGGAGCTAAAATGATGCTGACCGGGAAGTGGAAGGAAACGGGCGTTTTCAACATGGAACAGTTAGACCCCGATCCATTCATGGTGGACATTGCCAGGTACGGCCTCCCCTGGACCGAGGTTTTTCTCGAGTAGAGGAGGCAAGACGAAATGACCCTAAGCCCTCAACTAATGAGGGACCTGCTTGAGGTCCAGACCCCCTGCTATGTCGTTGACGAGGAACTCCTTGGAAAAAACCTCCGAATCCTCGAGTCCATAAAGGCCCGGACAGGCTGTAAGATTTTGCTGGCGCTCAAAGCCTTCGCCATGTTCAGCCTCTTTCCGCCGATCGGGCGCTGTCTTAACGGAATCGCTGCAAGCTCGCTCCATGAGGCCCGGCTGGGGTTCGAGGAATTCGGAAAAGAGGTCCACATATTCTCTCCCGCGTACAGTGAAAGCGAATTCGGACAAATTCTGTCTCTGGCTGACCATGTCGTCTTTAATTCCTTTTCCCAGTGGACCTCTTTGAGGGCAATGATCCAGGCGGACGCCAGGCAGAAGAAATTCGCAATCCGGGTAAATCCGGAGCACTCCGAGGTTGGAACCGCCCTCTACGATCCGTGCGCCCCTTTTTGTCGTCTGGGAGTTATCAGGGCAAACTTCCAGCCCGAGGAACTCGATGGAATTTCAGGCCTCCATTTCCATACGCTTTGCGAGTTGAACTCCGACTCGCTTGCGCGCACCCTGGCGGTTTTCGAGGCTAAATTCGGCGAATTCCTCTACCGGATGGAATGGGTAAATTTCGGCGGCGGGCATCACATTACGAGACCCGGCTACGATGTTGACCTGCTCTGTTCGTTAATCGTCCAGTTCAGCGCAAAGTATGGCGTACAGGTATATCTCGAACCCGGCGAGGCCATCGTCGTCGACGCCGGCTTTCTCGTAGCCTCGGTGCTCGATATAATCGACAATGGCTTGAACATAGCGATTCTGGACACGTCCGCAGCCGCCCATATGCCGGACGTGCTGGAGATGCCCTACAGACCGGAAGTGGCGGGTTCAGGCCAACCGGGCGCCTATCCATACACATACAGGCTTGGCGGCCTGAGCTGCCTGGCCGGGGACCTTATCGGCGATTACTCTTTCCCCGCACCACTGGAAGCCGGTTCCAAGCTGGTCTTCCTGGACATGGCCCACTATACGATGGTGAAGAACAATACGTTCAATGGGTTGCGGCTCCCTTCCATAGCGATACGGGAGCGTGGAGGCGGCGTGAGCATGGTGCGCGAATTCGACTATGAAGAATATCGCAGGCGGCTTTCATGAGAAGCTGATTTTGGAACGTTGAACCGCACAAGCCGCGCCTCGCGGGGCGAAAAGAATGAGGGCGCCGCAATTACATCGAACACGTTCCGGCTTGTTCGAACCAGGCGTGTTGACCCATCTTCCTGAGGGATTCGATCGAATCCGGACCACCGTTGTTATACTCCGAAACGATCCTGTAGACACTTGATTCGGAAAGACCGGTGTGCCTGGCGATTTCCGCGAGCGGCCTCGGGTCAACCAGCAGGTTGTAGATCACGAGCCATTTCTGAAACTTGAGGAAGCCGGAGGACATCTGCATTTTCATCCTAACCTCGTCGACCGACAAATGATCTGCGATATTCGCTGCCTTTATCTCCATTTTCCCCTCCTGGCGCTTCGATATATATCCCGATAAATTTAAGCTGCCTCTGAGTCCATCTATATGGGAAAAAGAATGAAACCTAAATAAAGTGTTTCACGTAATGAGAGTATATCAGGATGGTATTTTCAATTGCTTATAGTAGAGAGAACGCATCGAATAATGCCCGAGCATCTGCATGACTTCAGGATGCCGGAAATCCAGGGATCACACACTGGTCCTTTCCCCTCTGCCGGAATGAGGACCTGACGAAATTCGCTATTTCATCGCTTCCAGCGTTTCCTTTGGTAAAAAAATGGCTTGCGCCGCTCTTGTATGCGGCCTCCCGGTATTCGGGAATGTCATAGCTGGTGAGAATGGCCACTTCCACCTCGGAATTAACCTCTTTGATTATCCTGGTGACTTCGAGACCGTTCCTGCCTGGCAGCTTGATGTCTATGAAAACGAGGTCGAAATTGGTGTTCTCCAATTCCTGAAGCGCTTCCTCACCATCGGATGCCTCCTCGATCTCGAGTCCCGGAAATCGAAGCACGAGCATTTCTTTCAGCGATTTTCGAAAAATTGAATTATCTTCAACTAGTAGAACAAAACACATTTTTCCCTCTCGGAGCTAATACTTTCCATTGAAATCGGAATAGATTTAGCTATTATATTCGCAATAATATACATTCTCGGACAGTGCTATAAAGAGGTAAATACACTGTTTACAGTAATCGAGAGAGGGGAATACTGTATTTTCCCCCTCAAGGTCTGCATGGTCCCGCCCCTCATCGGCGGGAAAAGATAACAAAGCGACTCACTGTGTATGGCGTACTTTCAGGGAAGGTTTAGCCCGTGGCAGAGAGAAAAAGAATCGTAATTGCCGAAGACCACACGATCCTCAGAGAAGGATTGAGAATGCTTCTATCCTCCAACCCCGCCTTCGAGGTGGTTGGTGAAGCACAGGACGGCCTGGAGGCCATCCGTTCGGTCGAAACATGCAAGCCGGACCTCATCCTGATGGACCTCTCGATGCCGAGGATGAACGGAGTTGGGGCTATTCAGGAAATAAAAAAACAGAGCCCGTCCACAAAAATCCTCGTGCTTACCGTTCACAAGACCGAGGAGTACATTCTGACCACCCTGAAGGCGGGAGCGGACGGCTACATACTCAAGGACGCCACTCATAGCGAACTGATGCTTGCCATTGAAAATATTTTCTCGGGCAGGAGTTATCTGAGCCCCGGTATTTCGGAGAAAGTGATCGAGGGATATCTTGAGGGAAGAAAGACGATCAAATCATCGACCTCGTGGGACACCCTCACCCAGCGCGAGCGTGAGATACTCAAGATGATCGCCGAGGGCTACAAGAATAAGGACATTGCCGATTATCTTTGCATCAGCGCCAAGACAGTTGAAAAACACCGCGCCAACCTGATGAAAAAACTCGACCTGCACAGCGCTTCGTCACTCACGGCATTTGCCATGGAAAAAGGGCTGATTACAAAATAGCGGTTGATTCCCAATCCCCATGTGCGCTCAGCGGGAGATACGCTCCAAACCGCCTATGTGCAGAATTCCTTTCGTTTTGGAAAGCCCGAGCAATATATCCCCAGTGCGGCATCCGCCGCGGTCACCGGCGTCCTGTATTCATCCGTAAAGAGATTAATTTTCCGTCCATTCTTCATGTCGTTTATCAAGGTCTTGCAGAGGGGGACGCTGATAGGATGTCTCTCCACGCTTGAGAATACGCCATCCGCCGTTTTGGAAAACGCCATCCGTGGCAAGCCGATCTACCAACCGGGGAGCGGCATCGAGATATTCTACAAGCTGGGGGTCTTGAGCGAGCACGACGTGCCTGAGACCCGGACCCGAAATGATCGTCACGGGTTCGAGCACAAGACTTGCCAGATCATAGGCTGGAATTGCCGCAACGCTCTGCCTGGCCTGCAGTTGAATCATTCGCGCCCGCGTGTCAGGACCGACTGTGTCCCTGCTGGTACTGATAAGATCGAGCAGATGATCACGCACTTCATTCAGCTCTTTGGCTGAATTCAGTTTATCGAACTCGGGATAAGATTTCAAAGCTTTGGCCAGCATGGAAACCTCTCGCAGAAAATGGTTCCGCTGGTTTTCAGGCACGAGATACAAAGCGATCATCGATACGGGCTTCCCGTCGGGAGCGCCGTAATTGATGCCCGTGGGGCTCCATCCGACAACGCAGATGAGGTCCTCTTCAAACGGCACGCGCACATGGGGACTGGCCCAGCCGTTGCCAAGCGCCGAAGTCGTCGAACGTTCTTTTGCCATTACCAGTCCGACCACATCGATACCTGTGGGTAGAGAAGGAATCGCCTCGATGATATGAGCCAGGAATTGGAGGGCATCATCTTTATTATCGTCGGGCAATTCTATCAATCGTCCTTCCTGCAGTGCATCAAGCAAGGTATCCATCACTTACCTCCATAACGATTGAAAAACCAGGGTAGTCAGTATCAAATGCAAAGAAGCATTGCTCTGGAAGAAAGGAATCTTCCGGGTCCTTATGATGTGGACGATCAGGGTCTGAGTCAGGAGCGATTCGACGAACCAGCCGGTCTGGAAAAGGCTTGCCAGCGCTGCTTTTTGCTGCACGCCGGTAGCCGGATCGAGATAGGCGCTGCAATGGAAAAAGAACCACATCAACGCGAAGGTCGCATAGTCGAATATGGAACTCACCGGTCCAATGAAGACCATGAACAGCTTGACGGCATTGATGTTCCATTTGAGGGGCTTGACGATCAGCTCCTCATCGACATTGTCCGCCGGGATTCCGGTCTGTGAAAGATCGTAGAGGAGGTTGTTGGTGAGGACCTGCACAGGAAGCATCGGCAGAAACGGCAGGAGGTAGCTGGCCCCGACAACGCTGAACATGTTTCCGAAGTTAGAACTCGCGCCCATCCGGATATACTTGACGATATTTGCAAAGACTTTTCTGCCTTCGATAATTCCTTCTTCAAGCACAAGAAGGCTTTTCTCGAGGAGCACGATGTCCGCGGCCTCTTTGGCGACGTCGACCGCTGAGTCCACCGAAATTCCGACATCGGCTGACTTGAGGGCGGGTGCATCGTTCACACCGTCTCCCATGAAACCCACCACACAGCCGCGGCTGCGCAGTTCCCTGACGATCTGCTGCTTCTGGACAGGAGTGACCTTTACGAAGACATCCGCATCCAGCACGGTGCGGGAGAGCTCTTCCGGCGGCATTTGAGACAGTTCAGCGCCGGTAACCATCCGTTTTACTTCCAGCCCGACATCCCGGCATACCTTGAGAGTGACAAGACCGTTGTCGCCGGTCACAACCTTCACCTGAACGCCCGCCTGCTTGAGCAATTCTATGGCCTGCCCGGCCGATTCCTTGGGCGGGTCGACGAAGGCGATATACCCCAAAAGGATCAGTTCGCTTTCATCGGCCACTGTATAGGTGGTTCTCGTGCGCGGGAATTCGCGGTATGCGATTCCCAAGGCTCGATAACCTTCCTTGTTCAGCCGTTCGACTTCCTCGAAAAGGTCCTCCCGAATCATATCGATCAGGGGAAATACCTCATCGCCTATCTGATATTGGTTGCAGCATGAGTAGATCTCCTCGACCGCTCCTTTGCATATCAGAACGTGATCGCCCTCGTAGTCCACGACGACTGACATGCGGCGCCGCTCAAAGTCAAAGGGCAGTTCGTCCACCAGGGTGCAGCGTTGCTCAGGGTCCAGATCGGAATGCTCGACCACGGCCCGGTCGAGCAGATTGCGGAGACCAGTCTGATAATAGCTGTTTAGGTAGGCGTAATTCAAAACGTCTTGGCTTACATGTCCGGTGATGTCAACATGCCGCTCGAGAATCACTCTATCCTGCGTGAGGGTCCCCGTCTTATCGGTGCACAGCACATCTATAGCGCCAAAGTTCTGGATGGAGGGCAGACGCTTGACTATGACCTTTTTTTTGCCCATGGTCAGCGCGCCCTTTGCAAGGTTCACCGTCACGATCATCGGCAGCATTTCCGGGGTGAGGCCCACGGCAATGGACAGGCCGAACAGGAGGGCTTCCACCCAGTCGCCCTTGGTCATGCCCACGATAAAGAACACCGCGCAAACCATGACCACCATGAACCGGATCATGAGCCATGTGAAAGAGCGCACTCCTTTGTCGAAACTTGTTTCTTCACGCCGCTCGGTCAGCCGCTCCGCGATGGAACCAAATATCGTCCGCGTCCCGGTGTTCACAACCAGACCGCGAGCCGTACCGCTGGTGACACTGCTCCCCAGAAAGCAGGCGTTGGGGAGTTCCAAAGCGGTGCGATCCTGATGGACGCGGCCCGGGAAAGCCGTTTTTTCTACTGCCATGGACTCCCCGGTAAGGGCCGACTGGCTCACGAAGAAATCCTTTGCGGTCAGCAGACGCAAGTCGGCCGGAACAATTGAGCCTGCATGCAGCAGGACGATATCGCCGGGCACAATTTCAGATATTCGTACTTCGGTTTCCTTGCCGTCCCGTAAAACCAGCATTCGCGACTGCACTCGCCTGCCAAGCATCTCCACGGTATTGATTGCACGGTGATCCAGGATGTATGAAAGCCCCACGCTCAGTAAAACCATCGCGCTCACGATGATCGCCGATTTGACCTCTCCGATGGCGCCGGAGATCAAAGCGATGATCAACAGTTGGACGACCAGCGGGCTCTTGCATCTCTGGAAAATGTCAGCCCAGAAACCCAGACGCCTGGTATGTGAGAGTTCATTCGGACCGTATTCGTCCAGGCGTTTCTCTGCCTCTTCCGAGCGCAGGCCTCGAAAATTGGTCTCAAGAGCGGCCAGCACCTCCCGGATCGGGACTGTGCAAAGATCGATCAACCGGCGCTCATGTTCGGAAATTTCCTGCATCGTTTTTGAGGCGGGAGATTCAGCGCGGAAAGCCCTTGCGAACTTGTCGAGCAGATTCAAAATCATAACGCTGCCTCACCAGGTCTCTTGCTCATCCAACCGGGAACGAAAAACGACTCCTGCGTTGCGAAAACGGTCTTCGACCGTGACGGCGGCCTCGCAGGGCCGTAGCTCGGCCCGGAGTCCCATTTTAGACAATTCGATGAAAAGGATTGAGGCAGAGGATGGATATAAATCCCTGCTTCGCTGCCATCTTCAGTTTGTGACCAGCGGAAAGCAACAAAGCGGAGAAAAGAGGAAAGACTCTTTGTGGGCTAAACCGCCGGTTCTAATCAGTCAGGCAGGCACAACTGTGACTGTCCAATTATGGAAACCTCCGCACAAAGGTCCAAAAAGCAAAACCCCGGGAGAAACCGGGGCCATCCGAGTAACGATTCCGA
The DNA here is from genome assembly GCA_049512295.1 of Syntrophobacteraceae bacterium. Lineage (GTDB taxonomy): Bacteria > Desulfobacterota > Syntrophobacteria > Syntrophobacterales > Syntrophobacteraceae > SbD1. Next base: position 1,384 of record JBEKXG010000222.1, on the reverse strand, counting down.
ATTTCCCCACTGGTTGATTTTCGGCAGTGCACAACGTAAGCCCGCGAGGACCAGCTGCTTTGGGTAAAGCCTTATGCCGACAGTACCTGGTTTACCCATTGGCGTCTTTCGACATTTCTGGGCAGCAGCCTTTGTTTGTGCAAACGCCTCATACTAACGAGGATTTACCCGCGCCTTATAGGCACAGCTCCAAAGACTTGTCAAATAAAAATATGTGCTGATCTCG
>JBEKXG010000222.1:0-1150 GCA_049512295.1 Syntrophobacteraceae bacterium | reverse complement strand
GAAAGCACCTCCGCCGGAGCGATTTGCGCGCCGGGCCGGTCCATCCGAACTGATTTCGGGAGATGAGAAAAGACAGATCATGGCTGACTACAAGAATTTGAAAGAGCAGTTAAAAGATTTTTTGAATTTTCTTGATAAATCCGACCCGGAACAAAATGAAAAGCCCGTCCGCACAAAGATCAATTCCTTCTACGCCTATCTGAAGAACTGGATGCGCCTTAAGGACCCCAAGGTCACAACCTCCTGCCTGGGCCCGCACGCCGTGCTCGCGGCACGATTCTACACGAGCGAGGGCGCGCTGGAGATTCACGATCATCGCGGGCATTTGATGAGTGTATACGGGGATATGCGCCTTCAGATCGGAGGCTATGCAATGGATGTGGACCAGAAGGTCCGCGACGAATTGTCGCGTTCCGGGTTGCTGGGCGAAGAGTTGGTAAGGCGAAGTATTCTGAAGCGTTGGGTGGACTGATTATTCTATACCCTGTCAGGCTCCCGCGGCGTTTAGCGGTCAAAACAACCCTTTTATGTTAGCCTGCAACTCCCTTGTCTTCTGCATCCGAGCGCGGTCCCGCTCCCTGCCGATCAGATCCAATTCACTCTGAAGTTGAACCAAGGCCGGATCGTCAAAGGACTTGTCTTCCCGGTGGGCGTCGATCATTGCCCGGTAAATAGAGATCATCCGGCCAACCAGCTCGGCGGCGTATTCTCTGCCCTGCACCTTGAGGGTGCGCAGACCCAGGTCCATGTAGTCCCAAAATTCTTTTCCATTAATGACAAATGCAACGTTCGGATGGCGCCTGATGCGGGAATTGATTTCCTCGATTTTTTCGTTGTCGACGGAACGCTGCCGGAGCACTTTACGCCGCTGCTCGTCGGTGAGCAGGCAAAACCTGAAACAACTGCCGCTCCGGTCCGGCCAGCCTTCATATTCCACTATTTCGTTTCCGTCCTCGTCGCAATATGTGTGCCTTATATAGCTGTCGCTGATCAATTCATGGAAGAGGCAGTTTCCGACCCCGCCTACACACCTGTTGCCGTGTATCAAAACCTCGGTTGCAAGTCCGAGCTTATCGGCGGATTCCTTGAATGCCTTCAGTTTGGCGATGGTATAGATCTCGGTGCCGGCAACGATCTGCGTGGCGCCGAA
>JBEKXG010000221.1:0-8632 GCA_049512295.1 Syntrophobacteraceae bacterium | reverse complement strand
GAGAAAATAAGTCGAGTGAGGTTTTCTTTAAGCGTCATCGAATGAGAGCCAATCGAAATCGTGCCTGCTTTGCGATTTTCGTTCAACTGCGAAAGGCTAAGTTCATCTTTGACAATGACCGGATCGCAATGGGGGCCTGATAGGGTGAGTTGAACGCCGGCAGAGCCCGAAATTATGCCCAGATTTGATAAGAAAAAGGAAAGCGACAAAAATTCGCCGGTATCGAGCACAACGTGATAATTCCAATTTTCGGTATAGAACCTGTCTTCCATTGGGTGGCTGAAGCGGTCTTGTGCTGAAAGAGGCTGGATGTTTTCAGGCCGAGCGGAACACTGGAAAGGAATAAAAACCAAAAGAAACCACAGCCCTGCCAATATCACATTAGCTTTCTTCATACTTGCCTCGTATGGACATAAGTCTGCCCCCTTTGAGGCGCCGGAAGACGCGCTCTGCCCGGGCAAGGCTTTTGTAGCCGCGCACATCGTCTTGCGCCGAAACTTTCCCCGCGGGCTTGCTCGTTGGGATTACATACAGGCCATCCATGAACAGATTTGGTCCTGCCGCCGCCGCCCGGCCAAGCAGCGCCGAGCCCGGCCTTGTCAATCCCGGCTGCGGCGGCCCGCCGCTGAATCGAATATATTCGCAATCATTTGATGGATGTCCAGGCCCTTTTTCCTGAATCCTTCCTGGCCGAAGACCATGTTCGCTTCCAGTACGTAATACTTTCCGGCGTGCTCGCAGATATCGAGACCAACCTCATCGAAGCGGCATTTAAGGGCCACTTCGATCGCAAAATCGAGCGCGGCCGCCGGAATGTTTTCAAACGAGATGTCCGCTCCCTGAGAGACATTATTTCTAAACTCGCCTTCACCGTGAATGCGCCAATATGCGTGAACCAGGTTACCGCCTATGACCACCACCCTCAAATCGCGCTCTATCTCGAGATACTCTTGGATGTATGCCGGATTGTGGGTTTTCAGGTATTGGGAAAGCTCTTCCTGGCGGCGGATGAGGAAGACGCCCCGGCCCCGGGACGACCCGAGGGGAGTTTTCGCAACAAAGGGAAAGCGGAAATCGCTCTTTATTCGCTCCAAAGGGTCCCGCCCATAATAGATCTTAGTCCTTGGATGGGATATTTGCAGTAAATTGAAAAGGTCTGTCTGCGCTATCTTGTTGCCGAGAAAGTGGTAATAGTTGCGCGGGAAAACACCGATTCCCGCTGCCTGGAAAATCTCGCAGTAAACCGGACCAGGGTAGCATATCTTTTCGGCAAGCAGGATTTCTTTTTGCAACTCTTCCGGGTAGTCGCTCCAGTTCGGTTTTATGCCGACGCACCTAATCGAGCTCTTCCTGAGCCTTTTTCCCAGGGATATAGGGCGCGAGGGATGTTTCTTCATACCCATGGTTTATAACTCCACGCTCCGCAATGGGGGCCAAACTCGGCACAACTCGTACCGCAACCCGGATGCCTGGATCATACCTCAAGATGCCTGGAGTTCAAGGTTTTTGGCAAGCGCCATGGAAGACTGTTGCATTACGGTTCACGCCAGTTCATTCACTTTGGCAAGCATCACCGGAACCCGCGCCACCATCACAAAAATGCATCGAGTTTGGCATCCCGAATTGACGCCATCTTTATATGGTCGTATCCTGCTCGCGCAATTCATACGCAGGGAAACACGGACCTCTGTCAGCCAGGCGCAAGACCCGTAACACTACCATGATTTACCACTGGAGTATTTGATGGCGCGAGGTGAAAAGATCAAGGAGCTTGCCAATTTTATATGGAGCGTGGCGGATTTGCTGCGCGGCGATTACAAGCAGGCGGATTATGGCAAGGTAATTTTGCCGTTTACGGTATTACGCCGCCTGGATTGCGTGCTGGAGCCGACCAAACAAAAAGTGCTCGATTTTATTGAAAACAAGGCCAAGGCGATGAAGCTGAAGAACCTTGAGCCGGTTTTGAATAAAACCGCAGGGCTGTCGTTCCACAACACCAGCAAGTACACTTTTCAAAGGCTGAAGGAAGATCCCAAAAATGTTGCCGCCAACCTCAAGAACTTTATCAACGGTTCTTCCGCCAATGGCAGGGAAATCATTGAGTACTTCAATTTTGGCGACCATATTGCCCGTTTGGATGAGGCCAATCTGCTTTTCATGGTGGTCGATCGTTTCGCTGGAATGGATTTGCATCCGCAAGCCGTATCCCCAATGGAAATGGGTTATGTTTTCGAGGAGTTGATCCGCAAATTCTCAGAGCTTTCCAACGAAACCGCCGGAGAGCACTTCACGCCCCGCGAAGTCATCAAGCTCATGGTCAATGTCCTGTTTCTCAACGACAGGGACATGCTCACAAAGAAGGGCATCGTCAAAACCATCTACGACCCGGCCTGCGGGACAGGGGGGATGTTGTCCGTAGCCGAGGAGTACATCAAAGAGTTGAATCCGGACGCCAAGCCCGTCGTCTTCGGTCAGGAGATCAATCCGGAATCCTATGCCATCTGCAAATCCGACATGCTCATCAAGGGGCAGGACGTCAGCAATATCAAGTTCGGCAATTCGTTCACTATCGACGGCCTGGAAGGTGAACAATTCGAGTATATGCTCTCCAATCCCCCTTTTGGCGTGGAGTGGAAAAAGGTCCAAACCCACATTGAGAAGGAACACGCGGTCAAAGGCTATGCAGGCCGTTTCGGGGCCGGGCTTCCGCGCATTTCAGACGGGTCCTTTCTGTTTCTCCAGCACATGATCTCCAAGATGCAGGAGGTGAACGGAGGATCGCGCATCGGTATCGTCTTTAACGGCTCACCACTTTTTTCCGGCGGGGCGGGCAGCGGCGAGAGCAACATCCGCAAGTGGATCATCGAAAACGATATGCTCGAAGCCATTATCGCCATGCCGGACCAGCTATTTTACAATACCGGCATCTTTACCTACGTCTGGGTCCTTACGAATCGAAAAACGGCGGTGCGCAAAGGCAAGGTGCAGTTGATCAATGCCGTGTCCGAACTCTTTTACCAGAAAATGAGCCGCAGCCTGGGTAACAAACGTAATGAAATCGGCGACGGGGAAGACGGCAAACCGGATCAGATCGGTGAAATTACCCAAATCTATGGCGACTTCAAACACAATGACACTCGAAAAGCTGTCATAAACGGTACTGTGGAAGATGTCGTAGTCGGCAAGATATTTGACAACGACGATTTCGGGTATTGGCGAATAGCCGTTGAACGGCCGTTGAGGCTCAATTTTCAGGCAAACGAGGAACGCATCGGCCGGCTTCATGACGAAACCGCCTTTGCCAATCTTGCCCAATCCAAAAGGAAAGGCGCTGCCGCTCAAGAGGAAATGGAAGCCGGCCGGCAGCTTCAAGCCGGCATCAGAGCCATGCTGCAAACGCTGGACAGCGGAAAGTGTTACAAAAATCGCGATGAGTTCGATGCCGATCTCCAGGCCGCCATAAAGGGGAGCGCGCTCAAGATTTCCGCGCCGTTAAAAAATGCGATTATGAAGGCGCTGTCCGAACGGGATGAAACGGCCGATATCTGCGCTGACGGCAAAGGCAATCCGGAGCCCGACACCGCTTTGCGGGATTATGAAAACGTCCCTTTGAAGAAAGACATTTCAGAATATTTTGAGCGTGAAGTCCGCCCCCATGTCCCGGACGCGTGGATGGATGAAAGTAAGACCGTGAAGGGGTATGAAATCAGCTTCACCCGGCACTTTTACAAATACAGGCCGCTACGCTCTTTGGCCGAGATCCGTGCCGATATCCTTGCCCTGGAAAAGGCAACGGAGGGGATGATCATGGAGGTGCTCAACGAATGAGCGATTCACCTGAATCCGGCAGCTCACAGATCGTCATCTATCAGACCGAGGACCGCAGCACGCGTCTCGAAGTAAGGCTGGAACAGGAAACCGTCTGGCTGACCCAGAAAATGATGGCGGAATTGTTTCAGGTGTCCGTGCCCACCCTCAATGAGCATATCAAGAACATCTACAAAGAAGCGGAACTCATGCCGGAGGCAACTATTCGGAAATTCCGAATAGTTCAAAAAGAAGGGCGGCGCACTATCGGCCGCATACTGGATTTTTACAATCTCGACATGATCATCTCCGTGGGATACCGCGTCAAGAGCCACATCGCCACCCGCTTTCGCCAGTGGGCCACCCAGCGGATCAGGGAATACATGGTCAAAGGGTTCGTGCTGGATGACGAACGACTTAAGAATCCCGATCAGCCCTTTGATTACTTTGATGAACTCCTGCGCCGCATTCAGGACATCCGCACTTCCGAAAAGCGGTTCTATCAAAAGATCACAGATATCTACGCCACCAGCGTAGATTACGACCCCACCCTGCCCATCAGTATCGAATTCTTTAAAACAGTCCAAAACAAACTGCACTGGGCCATCACCGGAAAAACCGCCGCAGAGATCGTTCACGAGCGTGCTGACAGCGAAAAGCCAAATATGGGCCTAACCAACTGGCGGGGCGTAAAGGTTCGCAAGGCCGACGTCGTTATAGCGAAAAACTATCTCGATGAGGGCGAGCTGCGGGCGCTCAATAATTTGGTGGAAGTAATAGTCCAGGTATTGCAAATTCGGTCGGGACTGCGGCATTCTTCGCATATCGAAGTCTTCACGCAGGGAGTTTTCTTGTCCAAACGCATCGCGTTCGTCGGGGCGGCGTAATTTTTTATTCTCAACATCGCGTCTTCTATGTCGGGAACTACCTTATTGCGTCCGACAAGAATAATGACGTTCCTCGGGCCGAAAGTGATACCACCTACCCTGTTGCCGGTCATATCGAGATTGACCAGTTTTCCGGTTTCGGTCACCGCGTTCGTTCCGGTGATGAAAAGATCGACCAGAAGCGAGCGCCTTCTTCGCTCGAGCACCTGCTCCGGGGGGCCCCCCTTTTCGTAGGTGTCGAGGACCTCGATGCCCGGATAATCCTTCAGTTTCTCGAGCAGGCCGGTTTGGACGTATGTCACCGAACCGCGCCATGAAATGCTCTTCGCCCCGGTGCCGGGAAGTGAAACAAGGTGAAACAAGGGATCATGCCTTGAAAAAGGAATTCCAGAATTTTCGAGCTAGGGGTGAGGCTTCATGCAGCGAAATTCAACATTTCCAGGACCACTCCACGCTCCAATTCTTCCCGGGCGCGGAGAAGAAGGGCTTTATTAACCTCCGCAGAAATGTATTCTTCGCCACAGTTCTCGCAGATTTCCGCCGGCACTTTTTTGAAAACCAAGGTGGTATGGTCTTTTTCCAAGACAATGGTCACATAACCCGCTACGGTTACACCACTCTGACAAATTGCACACTTCATTATACCCTCCTGGAAAACCCGTCTGTCCATCTGAAAGAATCAGGTTCATAAACTGTGATGATGACCAGTTTTCTCTCTAACCCGTCTATCGCCACAACCACATGCAGGTGCCTTCCACTCGACGCGGGGCCGTTCAGTAGCAGACTTGGCAATGGGTAATCTTCTTCATACCTCTCGACTATATTCCCTTTCTCTAAAATAAGTTCAACATCGACCTCGAAAATATCTCGCTGAAACATTCGTCGCGACGCATGCACCCGATACACTACAGCGTAGTCGGTCAAATTACCATCAATGGCATCTGTCAGAATCATTTCCTTGCTCTTATGCCACTATAGTTTGGGGCCGGTAAGGGGTAACAGGCAATATCCGCTCAAACAAAGATGATCTCATTTCGGAACCGCCAGAGAGTTATCGAGTCTTGTATTATGATACTTGCGGTCCCACACACTTCCCTGTCTATTCAGTCACATGGTTGCATAATGAAGCCCGACATGCTCCCCAATTCCCGCAGAGGCGGCTCACTCCCTAATTCTATCATTAACTGCCCAAGTACGTAACAAAATTTCTTGAAACAGCCGTCAGCACTGGCTCAGGGGAAGTCCACCCTCCTTGCCAGATCCTTGAGTCTGACCGGACCAGGGGTGAACACAACATGTGATTCGAGAGGGCTGCGTTTTTCAGCGCTCTATTCCTCAAGGCCCAGGAAAACAACCGTGATAGCCGCAGGGAGGGCGCGCATGAGGCGGCCGCCGGATGGACAATTGGCTTTTCATGCAGTATATTCAAGCTGAGATATAATCCTGCAAAGGCAAAGACCAATGCCCGCTTTAAGCGTGTTTAAAAAAATATCGGACACCGTTTGGGAGATTCCCGCGAGCTACAAGGAAGGAATGCGCGTTCCCGCCCGCATCTACGCAACGGAAAAGCTTGTAACGGAAATGGACGAGGGGGTCGTGGACCAGGTGACAAACGTCGCCACCTTGCCGGGCATACGAAAATACGCGCTCTGCATGCCTGACGGCCACTGGGGATACGGCTTTCCGATAGGCGGGGTAGCTGCAATGGACGAGCGCTCCGGGGTCATCTCCCCGGGCGGGATCGGGTTCGATGTAAACTGCGGCATGAGGCTTGTACTGACTAATCTCGTCTACGACGAAATCAAAGAGCACACGAAAGATCTTGTGGACCGGCTCTTTCAGCGGGTCCCGGCCGGGGTGGGCAGCAGCGGATTTGTCAAACTCTCCCACGACGAGTTCCGGACCCTGGTCGAAAAGGGCGCCCGGTGGTGCGTCAAAAACGGGTACGGCTGGGAGGAGGACCTGGAACGTACCGAAGAATTTGGCCAAATAAGCGGCGCCGACGCCTCCAAGGTAAGCCAGAAGGCGGTCGAGCGAGGCTACAAACAGATCGGCACCCTCGGCTCCGGCAACCATTATCTCGAAATCCAGGTAACCCGGCGTGAAAATATCTTCGATGCCGAACTGGCGGAGGCTTTCGGACTCAACATTCCAGACCAGGTGGTGATCATGTTTCATTGCGGGAGCCGCGGCTTCGGTCACCAGGTTGCCACCGACTATCTCCAGGTCTTCCTCAAGGTGATGGAGACAAAATACGGCATCAGGATCCTCGACCGCGAACTTGCCTGCGCCCCCTTCCTTTCGCCCGAAGGACAGGATTATTTCGCCGCCATGAAATGCGCCATCAATATGTCCTTCGTCAACCGGCAGGTAATACTGCACAGAATTCGCGAAGTGTTCTCCGATGTGCTGCGAAAGGACCCCGCCGATTTGGGACTGCACCAGGTATATGACGTCGCCCATAATACGGCTAAGCTCGAAACTCATACCGTTGACGGCCGCCAACAGCGCCTGCTGGTTCATCGCAAGGGGGCTACCAGGGCATTCGGGCCTGGCGCCGAAGGACTTCCGGCGCTATATCGCAAAACCGGTCAGCCGGTGATTATCGGCGGAAGCATGGAAACAGGCTCATAGCTTCTTCAGCACGGCGCACGGGAGCGGGCGGACCATGAGCCGCCGCCAGGCAAAAAGACAGTTCCACGGCAAAACGCTCCAACAGGACATGGAGCGCCGCGGCATATACGTCCGGACTGCCTCCTGGTCGGGCTTGGCCGAGGAAGCCGGACCGGCGTACAAGAATATCGACGAGGTGGTCGAAGCCACCGAGGCGGCCGGCATCAGCAAAAGGGTGGCGCGCTTCGTGCCGGTGGGAAACGTCAAGGGATAGGCGGCGGAGGCGGGCGGTGGGACCGCCGGCCGGGATTGCCACAAGAAGAGCGCCGCTTGCCCGGCTTGCGCCGGGGGCGGCGAAGTCCACACTGTCCAGACTGCTTGCAGGCGGTGGGACCGCCGGCCGGGATTGTCACATGAAGAGCGCCGCTTGCCCGGCTCGCGCCGGGGGCGGCGGAGGCCACACTGTCCCGGCTGCTTGCAGGCGGTGGGACCGCCGGCCGGGATCCTAAACCCGAGTCTTCAAAAATGGCCGAAATCCGAAAAACTCCGATCATGCTCATCACCGGAAGCCTTGGAAGCGGCAAGACAACCCTTCTGAGACGTATCCTCGAGTTCGCCTCAACCGGTCCCACCGGTCCCGCGGCGATTTTGCAAGCGGGCATCCAGGCAACCGGTCCCACCGGTCCCGCGGCGATTTTGCAGGCGGGCAAGCCGGCCGGCGGTTCTACCGCCTTTCGTATCGCGGTCCTCATGAACGAGTTCGGCGAACTGGCAATCGACAGCAGGGTTATTGGAGGCAAAAATGTCGATATCATCGAACTCGCAGGCGGGTGTGTCTGCTGCTCGATGACCGGGGAGTTGGAAGCCGCCGTAAGGGAGATAATCGAAGTAATCGGGACTGATTTCATCGTCGTGGAGGCTACGGGCGTCGCCGAGTCGGACGCTCTGGTCTATGAAATCGAGGACAGCCTTCCGGAAGTCCGGCTCGACAGTGTCGTTTGCATCGTGGACACTTATCTCGGGATCAGGCACCCGCAAGTGGGATACACATCCAGGTCTCAGATCGCATCAGCCGACATCATCCTGACTAACAAAGCCGACCTCGTAACGCAGGCCGAGGCCGAAACGGTGGAGACCCGGGTCAGAAAGTACAATGACCGGGCCGTAATCGTCAGGACTGTCAACTGCGGCGTGGATATAAATCTGCTCTTCACGCAGGTCCCCGGAGAGCGGCCGCGCCGGCTGGTTTCACCCTCCGGGGAAAAGTTTGATTCATTTACCTGGACGAGCGAAAAAACCTTTAGGAGCGCAAAATTCGATGCACT
>JBEKXG010000220.1:0-7384 GCA_049512295.1 Syntrophobacteraceae bacterium | reverse complement strand
GCCTATATCCACTCCGTCAGGGAATTCAGAAAACTCGACCTGATCTTTGAGCACTACAACCAGAGGCTCAGGGAATCGAACGCCATGGACTTCGATGATATCCTGGTCCATGCACTCGATCTGCTGAGCAGAGAGGTCTCGATTCGAACCAGGTACCAGGAGCTGTTCCGGTATATCCTCCTGGATGAGCACCAGGACTCGAACTCCATCCAGAACGCCATAATCAGGCTTCTGGTAAATGGCGGCAACATTACCGTGGTCGGCGATTTTTCGCAGTCGATTTATGGCTTTAGAGGGGCTGCGCCGAGCTATTTTGTCCGGTTCCCGAAAGAATACGAAGGAACAAAAGTCTTCCTGCTCGAGGAAAACTTCCGCTCCACCTCTCCGATAGTGGAGCTGGGCAATGAAATTATAAGCTTCAATAACGAAGAAATAAAAAAGAAATGCTTCAGCACAAAACCCGGTAATCTGCCCTCACTGACAGGTTTTGATAATTCTTACCTCGAGGCCAGGTGGGTGGCTGAAAGATGCCGGGCCTACCGCTACGATGGCATTCCTTTCGAGCAGATGGCGGTCCTCTACAGGACCACCTTCATCAGCCGGATCATTGAAAAGGCATTCAACGAACTCGGGGTCCCGTATAAACTCGTTGGTGGTGTCTCTTTCTTTGAGCGGCGGGAAATAAAAGACCTGATAAGCTACCTTACATGTGCCGTAAACCCAAAGGACGACATCGCCTTTGAACGAATCCTGAATGTTCCCAAAAGAGGAATCGGCAGGAAATCAATCCTGAAAATCAGGGAGATCGATCTTCCCGGCGCCTCTTTAATGGAGAAAAGTCCCATCGCGATCCAGAAAAAACTCGGCCTTCAAAAAGCAGCCGGCGGAATAGGGATGGTGCTGTTCATCCTCGACCGAATAAAGAATATGCCGCCCAAGCAGGCTCTGGAAGAGATCATCGACATCACCCATTACGAAAAGCACCTGGAGAGCTATGCCGGAGATGGCGATGAGAGCGGCCTTATATCTCGTCTGGAAAACATAAACGAGCTTCTCAACATCGCCGAGGGCAGGGAAACTGTGGAGGAGTTTCTGGAAGACTGCGCCCTGCGCACTGAAAATGAAGATGACGATGAATCCGAAGACCGAGGGGTCCGCCTGTCCACGATCCATGCCGCCAAAGGGCTCGAGTTCCATACCGTGTTTCTGGCCGCATGTGAGAACAACATCCTTCCCCATTGGCGGTCCGTTGATGAAGACGGAGAAGATTCCACCGGCGGCAACATTGAAGAAGAGCGCAGATTGTTCTACGTCGCGTGCACAAGGGCTGAGCGCAACCTCCATATTTCGTATGCGAACACGAGGCAAAATAAATGGAGCGGGATCAGCCCTTTTTTGCAAGAATTATCGGAAGACCATCTGAACAGAAAGGGGGAAGACCGGGAGTGAAAGGCTTGGGGCTGAAAACAACACCCCTTTGCGGGGAGGAAACGGGCGTGTTCACTGCTCTCGCTCGGGGCCGGTCACGGCCGCCTGCGAATTTCTGAGTTCCTTCAACTCAAGGGTGCGGAAACGAGGCCATCAACTGCGGTAATGCCGGTGTATCGCGAAACTGCCCAAATTGGTCTAATCGGCATTTTTCTTGCGGGTATTTGAAAGGAATATTTCATGATATAGTCAATCAAGACCCGATCTGTTCAAATAATTCCGTCAAGCGGGGAGGGGCCAGGTGATGAGGCGCAGCACCGTTATAGGCATTGGATTTGTTCTTCTGGTCATCGGCCTTGCGGGCCTGGCTCTTTTGCAGACCGGAGTGATTTACCCGCCGGCGTCAAAAGGGCAGCCCGGCTTGATCGAGGCAAAACCAACAGGCCCGGCGCCGGAAGGGTCCGGCGAGCAGGCCGGCACTGAGCGAAGGCAGCTTCCTGAGCCGCCGGGACGCACCAACCAGACCCCGGAACCCGGGAGTCAAACCGAGCAGATCCCGGCTTCGGCTTCCCAATCCGGGGAGGGACCCCGGACACCCAGCCCTTCCGCCGATACCGCCGTAGCGTCCGGGGCAATAATCCCACGCTCAGCGGGACGTGGAGTTGGTGAGCAGCCACCTTCGTCTGCGCTCCCCGGGACTGAAAAACCCATTCCGGCCCCGCAGGCAGGCAAAGGTGAGAGCCTGTATCCTCGACAGGATCGACCAGGGCAACCGGGGACCCCTTCGCGGGGTGTGGAGGCAACCCGGAACCCATCACCCGAAGGGTTGCAGCCTGTGGTGATCAGGTTCCGTTTCGATCCGGCCGCAAAACGCGAAATCAATGTGGCGCGGGTGCATTTCGGTGACTCAATAAGCGTGAAAGTGCGGCGGTTCGGACAGGCGGACCTCCGGCTCCATCTTGCTTTCGCTGTTCCGGATACTATCGAGACGGACGCCTGGCAGGAGTGGAGCGCCGGGTCTCGACGTAGGGTTGTTGCCCCTATACAGGACAAGGACCGCATCTCTTTGACGGCTGACAGCTATTTTGGAGCCGTTCTTACGAGGGATCTCGATTCAAAGAAGGGTGCTGTTTTGAAGCTTGGGGCCGATTACCCTCCCGGCCGGCGCTCGCTCATATACCCGCACAAGCAGGGCGGCTACGAAATCGAGATCAGAATCTATCCGGGCAACCGCTGGAACATCAGGCCGAGGAGTCTTGTGTGACTTGATCTTATGGTTATTCCGAATGAAAAATGCGGGAGAGTATCCAGCATGGACGAATCGGCAGGTGCGCCAGGGCGTGAGTGGGTGCCCGAAGTAAATCCATGGCTCATTGCGGCCGCCATGATCTTTCCGACTTTTATGGTCGCCCTGGATACGTCGGTCGCAAACGTAGCCTTGCCCCACATTGCCGGAAGCCTCTCCGTCAGCTACGATGAATCTACCTGGGTACTGACCAGTTATCTGGTCTCAAATGCAATCATTCTCCCGATTACCGGCTGGCTGAGCTATTCATTTGGCCGGAAGAGATTGCTCATTTCCAGCGTTGTCCTCTTCACCGTATCATCTCTTTTATGCGGGGCCGCATACAGCCTTGACATGCTGGTGCTTGCGCGCACTTTTCAGGGAGCAAGCGGAGGAGTTCTTCTGGCGGTTTCACAGGCCGTGCTCCTGGAAAGCTTCCCTGCCGGCAAACGCGGGGAGGCGATGGCTGCTTATGCCCTTGGGGTAATTGTGGCGCCGATTGCAGGGCCGACCATAGGGGGCTGGATCACGGATAATTATTCGTGGCGATGGGTCTTTTATATCAATTTACCTGTTGGGGTCCTGGCGGTGTTGTTTATCAAAATTCTCATCGAAGACCCCCCTTATCTTAAGGACACCGCCCCGAAAAAAATCGACTACATCGGGTTCTTCCTGATGGCAATAGGCTTGGGGACCTTGCAGATTGTCCTGGACCGAGGGCAAAAAGACGACTGGTTCGATGCGTCCTGGATCTGCTGGTGTTCAATATTATCAATTATTTCACTCTCAATTTTTATTTACCACGAATGGCAGAGCAAAAATCCCATTGTAAATCTGCGGGTCTTCCTGGATCGCAATTTTTGCATGGGGTCTCTGCTTGCGGTGGTTTACGGCGTGGTGCTTTATGGCACACTGGTCATGCTTCCCCAATTTTTGCAGGATCTAATGGGATATTCGGCATTGGACAGCGGGCTTGCGCTGAGTCCGCGTGGTATTGGAGCCTTGATCGCGGCCTTTGTAATGGGCAGAGTAGTAACAAAAGTAGACGGTCGAATTTTGATCGTTTGCGGTTTCACTGTTCTGATATATGCTAATTTTGTATTCGGGAGAATGAACCTTGATATTTCCTTGTATAGCGTAATTTGGCCAAACTTCATCCTGGGCGCATCCTTTGGGGCAATATTCGTGCCCCTTACGACATTGTGTATGGGTAACTTGCCAAATGTGCTGATAGGGACCGGAACGGGTTTGTATAATCTCATGAGGAGCATGGGAGGCAGTATCGGGATTGCCGTGATCAGCACGATGATATCTAGAGGTTCACAGCTCCATCAGTCATTAATGGTCTCCCACCTCACACCTTTTGATGCTGCATTTGAACAAAAATTCCATGCATTTCAACGATTCTTTATTTTAAAAGGCTCCGATCCCGTCCTGGCCGGGAAGCAAGCCTATTTTGCCCTTTACACAACTCTGCTCAATCAGGCCAGCCTTTGGTCTTTTATCGATAATTTCAGGTTTCTTGGATTTCTTTCTTTGATTGGGATTCCCTTGGCCGCGCTGATGACAGGAGTCGCCATCAGAAAAGAGAAAATATAGCCGAAATCGATTCCGGGAAAATTGACACCGCCGGAGCCTCCCAATGGGATTCCCGGACCACGATCCGTGGGCGGGAAAGGACTTTTTTGACGTCGAAGAATCCGGATGGAAACCACACTGATTCTCAATTCGATCTAGTCGAATGCAACTTTCACTGGTATTTTCTCAGAGAATTGAGGATGAAAGCTATCAAGGTTGTTTTTGAAGGCTTGCGGTCAATGGGATCGAAGAGAGGAAGTTCCAGGTGTCTAATAAGATAAGTTACGAAGATCTGGAGAAAAGAGTTCGGGAACTGGAAGAAGAAGCCCTCGCGCGAGATCGGGCGGAGGAGGCACTGAATGAGTCGCAGCAAATGTTACACTCTGTCCTGGATACCATCCCGGTACGGGTCTTCTGGAAGGATACCGGTTCAAACTACTTGGGCTGCAACCGCCCATTTGCACTTGATGCGGGTCTCCAATCACCCGAGGAGATCGTAGGCAGAAACGACTTTGAGATGGGTTGGGCGGAGCAGGCACAACTATATATTTCAGATGACCGGATGGTGATGGAAACGGGGAGGCCTAAACTCGGCTATGAAGAACCTCAGACCACACCGAGCGGTGACAGAATATGGCTTCGTACAAGCAAGGTTCCTCTGTTCGATCTGAAAGGAAGAATCAAGGGGGTATTGGGTACATATGAAGACATAACGGCCCATAAGCGAGCAGAGGAGGCGCTGCGAAAGGCTCACGACGAGCTGGAGCGACGTGTGGAGGAGCGGACGGCGGAACTGACTAAAGTGAACAAGGTATTGCAGGGTGAAATTCTTGAGCGCTGCCGAGTAGAGTAGGCGCTCAGGCAGAGCGAGGAAAAATACCGCCAGCTTTTCGAAACCGTGGCGGATGCCATTTTCGTCCTCGAGGTGGGGACCCGCCAATTCATCGACGTCAATGAGAAAGCCTGTGACCTTTACGGATATTCAAGAAAAGAATTCCTCGAACTGAGAGATATCGATATTACCGCCGAACCCGATAGCTCGAACGCCGCCTTAGAAGAGGCGCTCGCCGGACCACGCACCCCGGTTCCGTTTCGTTATCACAAGAAAAAAGACGGTGTGCTTTTTCCGGTCGAAATATCTGCCAGCACCTTCGTTTTGGCCGGCCGCAGGGTCTTATGCGGAGTGGTCAGGGACATTACCGGGCGCAGGGAGTCTGAAGAGGCTATAAGACAACAACTTAACTTCCAGCAGACACTGATCGACACGATTCCGAGCCCGATTTTCTATAAAGATACCGAAGGCAGATACCTGGGGTGCAACTCTTCCTTCGAATCATATATAGGTATGCGCAAGGCTGACATCATAGGGAAATCCGTCTATGAGATTGCGCCCCGGGATTTGGCGGAAATATACCATCGAGCCGACCTCGCCCTGTTCGAGGAGCCTGGAGCTCAACATTATGAGACGCGCGTACAATATGCGGACGGCGCCCGCCACGATGTCTTCTTCACTAAAGCTACTTTTACGGACCTGGAGGGCAAGGTCGCAGGCCTTGTCGGGGTAATGCTCGACATAACCGAACGTAAGCGGACTGAACGGGAACTGAGTGGATACCGTGATCACCTCGAGGATTTGGTTAGAGAACGCACTGCCGAATTGGCGAAATCGAACGAGCGGCTTACGCTCGAGATAAAGGAGCGCAAGCGGGCGGAAGAGGCTTTAAAGCTCTTTGCTTACTCGGTCGCCCACGATCTCAAGAGCCCGACCATCGGAATTCATGGATTGACCAAACGTCTTCACAGGCTTTATGGGCATGCGCTCGACGAGAAAGGCAGGAGTTATTGCGACCAAATTCTGAAAGCATCTCAGCATATCGCAGCGCTTGTCGAACAGGTCAACGTCTTCATAGTGACCAAAGAGGCCACTCCGTTATTCGAGGACACCAACATCAAGGATGTCCTGCGGATGCTCAAGAACGAATTCTCAGCCCAGCTCGGCATTCGTCGAATCGAATGGATCGAAACTGAAACGGAGGTGGATATCAAGGCGGACAGGCTCTGTCTCGTCCGGGTTTTCAGGAATCTTATCGATAACTCCTTGAAATACGGCGGCGAGCGGCTGAGCAAAATTTGGATCGGGCATAAAGATACCCGGGATTCCCACATTTTCTCGGTGTCAGACAATGGCAAAGGGATAAATGCGGTTGATACCGAAAAGATTTTTGGGCTGTTTAAGCGGCATGAGGCATCCAGAGGGATCGAAGGCGCAGGCCTTGGCCTGGCGATTGTAAAAGAAATAACCGAAAAACACGGTGGAAGCGTCTGGGTTGAAGCAGGAGCTAAAAGGGGAATTACTTTTTACATATCCATTTCAAAGCACCTGTGAGGGGTTTTTTGAGCCTTTCAAGGCCCGCTTAATCTATGAACTTTACGAGACAGGGTTCTCTGTGGCCGGTTAAATGAGCAATTTCAATCGGATTTCTGCCAACCGCCTAAAACATCAGCTCATAATTACCTACTTGTATAGACTTTTACCCAATTTCACCCCCCTAAAATACGCCTTGACTTTTCGTGGACTCTCGGCAACATGCATGTTTGTTGAACAGAATGTCTTTTCTTTCCGGAAATATTATGTCGCGGGAGGTCGCATCATGAGAATGAGCCGGTTTTTTAGAGCATCCGTCTGGTTTACGGCTTCAGTATTCAGTTTTTTTATCTGCGCCTTTACGGCTGCCGAAGCCTACGCGGCCGCAAAGCCGGGTTCTCTCAAGGTGACCATCTTACCCTCGGCCGCCGCCAGTGCCGACGCCCAGTGGACTGTGGACGGCGGCAAGACCTGGCATAACAGCAAGGACGTTGTTTCAGGCCTCACCGCGGGAAAGTATACTGTCGCGTTCAAAACCATCCAGGGATGGACCGCCCCGGCAAACAAGACGGTTACTATTTCCAGTGGCGCAACCAAGACGGCCACCGGGACCTACAAACAGATCCCGAGCTCTATCAGCGTGACCATCTCACCCCCGGCCGCAGTCAGTGCCGGCGCCCAATGGAAGGTGGATTCCAGTGGGTGGCGGAACAGCGGGGCAAAAGTCC
>JBEKXG010000219.1:0-7398 GCA_049512295.1 Syntrophobacteraceae bacterium | reverse complement strand
GCTACAACCTTGATGGCTGGATGACCAGTAAGGAATACGTTGGTGGGCTTTTTGCCCGCGCCGCCAGTGATGCCGACATAGCGGTAATAGAAGGAGTCATGGGATTGTTTGACGGTGCTGACCCGACAACCTCTCAGGGAAGCACCGCGGAGGTTGCCCACTGGCTCGACGCGCCCATACTGTTGGTGGTTAACGCCCATGGCGCGGCTCGCAGCCTGGCAGCCCTGGTGAAAGGCTATGTTGAGTTTGACCCGGACTTGCGCGTTGCCGGCGTACTTGTCAATCATTGCGGTTCGGCTCGCCATGTGGCCTGGTTGTCCGACTCACTTCAAGGCACCTCACTCCCACCCATCATGGCTGCGATTCCCCGTGGCGCTTTCACAGCCCTGCGCAGCCGCCATCTGGGGCTGGTTACAGCGGATCACGGGAATTTGCCTCCGAGCGAGCTTGCCCAGTTGGCGGACGTGCTGGAGCGGCATGCATCAATCGAATCGATTATCCAGTTGGCAAGGAGCGCCGGTAGATTGCCGTGGGATAGGCCGGTATCCGACGGCAAGGCGGGCATGAGAGGAGTAACCATCGGGATTGCATCCGACAGCGCCTTTCACTTCTATTATCCCGACAATCTGGATGAACTGGTATCCCGGGGATGTGAATTGGTCCGGTTTTCGCCTCTCGCTGAGGATCGTCTGCCCGGGAATCTGGATGGTCTCTATTTTGGAGGAGGGTACCCCGAAGAGCATGCGGAGGCCCTATCTGAGAATCGGACCATGATTGAATCGATCAGACAGTTTGCGGCGAACGGCTCACCTGTTTATGGAGAATGTGGAGGGTTGATGTATCTAGCTCAGGGAATTGAGACTCTGAGCGGAAAACGATACCCTCTCGTGGGGCTTTTGCCGAACTGGACAAGAATGGCCATCCGTTTGGAGTCACTGGGGTATGTCGAAGTAACACTGACCGGCGACTCACTTATGGGGCTGCAGGGTACAAGGCTGAGAGGCCACGAGTTTCACTACTCACGACTGATTGGCAATCCGATTGACGACACTTCCTGGCATTCTGTCTACGCGTTAAAGCGCAAGCGCTCTGAATCTATCACCTCAGAGGGTTTTCAGCGTAATAGAACCCTCGCAAGCTATGTGCACCTCCATTGGGCTTCTCACCATGAAACGGTTAAACACTTTATCGAATGTTGCGCAAGTCGCGTGTGAATCAAGGATATTTCATGAACGAAAAGGATATGAAGCTAAAACCGACACCTCTCATGCTCAACTTTTATACATCTCCGTTGAGCGGTGAGGAAATCGAAGCCGAGTCATTGAGAACGATAGATCGGGAAGCCCCTGCTCACCGATTTACGGCAGCGGAGTGGCTGGTGGTGCAGCGGATGATTCATACCACCGCGGACTTCACTCTTATCGAGGATGTCCGGTTTTCACCCAATGCCATCGCAGCGGCCATTGACGCTCTGCGTGCCGGGAACCCGTTGTATGTTGATTCCAATATGATACGCTCGGGGATTTCGGTGCCACGGTTGCAGTCCGTCTGCCGGAGTTATGGTCCGGAGAGTATTGCGTGCTATGTTGCCGATGGGGAAGTGGCCTCCGATGCGCTTAAGACAGGCATGCCCCGTTCCATTTTTGCAGTCCGAAAGGCAAAACCGATTCTGGATGGGGCCATCGTGTTGTTCGGCAATGCCCCTATAGGTTTGCTCGAGCTCAATCGTCTGATTATTGAGGAAAATATCAGGCCTGCACTGGTGGTTGCGATGCCTGTAGGCTTTGTACATGTGGTCGAGAGCAAACAAGAATTGATGTCACTTGGTGTTCCTTTCATTGCGCTCGCCGGAAGGCGGGGTGGGAGTACATTGGCAGTTAGCGTGGTGCATGCCCTTTGCTCTGTGGCCACGGCATGAGCAGGAGAGGTCCACGGCCCCTGCCGAAAAACGGTATCAGAGGAGAGGAATGAATATGGCCGACAATTCAAGACCCGATCGAGAACCAGGAACATCGGAGTGCCCAAGAGAAACTATTATTCTCCTTGGCCACGGCAGTCGTGTGCCCGATGCGGGCAGAGACATGGAACAGGTGGCCAGAGGGTTGCAGCAAAAATACGGGTATCCCATGGTTGAGATATGCTTTATGTCAAGACTGGGCCCCCACTTTCCCGAGGTTCTGGAGAAGTGTGTGAATCAGGGGGCTGAGAGTGTAGTGGTCATTCCCTACTTCCTTCATATGGGCCTCCATATTCTGTTAGACATTCCGGAGATGTTGCAAGAGCAGGCACTTAGATATCCTCACGTGAAACTGACCTTCGGTCGAGGCTTCGGGTTCGATGATTTGCTGGTAGACATAATTCATAGACGAGTTCAGGAGACAAGAGAACTTGGTGACGTAAGGGACCTGGTACTGCCGCCCAAAGAGAAGTATCCCATACCCCATGGGCAGTGCGAATTTGTTCCCATGCCTCCAGATGAGGCAGCCAAGTACCGTGGGTAATATCATCTTGAGAAAAGAAGGTTAGGATCACTGACATGAAATATGGGAAGCTCAAAGTTCTGTGGATGCTCGGTGCTATCGTCTTATTATTGCCGGATAGGGTCTGGGCGATGCACATATCGGAAGGCATCCTCCCCGCGCCATGGGCTGCACTATGGTTTGGCCTGTCTGCGCCATTCGTGGCCTGGGGACTGCGAGACCTCCGATTGCGCAGTGAGCAAGTACCGCACTTTAAGCCACTTGTGGGTTTGGTGGGAGCAGCTGTTTTCATTATCTCCTGTATGCCGATTCCTGTCCCTACAGCCGGTACCTGCTCGCATCCCTGCGGGACTGGTCTGGCAGCCATACTCATTGGGCCATGGCTCACCGTTGTGGTAACGAGCGTCGCCCTGGTCCTTCAGGCGCTCTTTCTGGCCCATGGGGGGTTGAGCACCTTGGGTGCGGATATTTTCTCCATGGGTGTGGCCGGGGCTTTTGTGGGCTACGGTGTTTTTCACCTGGCTCGGCGGCTTGGTGCCGGCTTGGTGCTCGCGGCATTCCTTGCAGGTTTGTTATCCGACTGGGCTACCTACGCGGTTACTTCCTTCGAACTGGCCAGCGCCCTGCGTGGGGACAGTTCTTTGGGTACCTTGTTTGTGGCGATACTTGTCGCATTTATCCCCACACAGTTGCCACTGGGGATTTTTGAGGGATTTCTCTCTGCGGGGGCTTATCGATTCATCTATACACGCCGCCCTGAGTTGCTCCAGAAGCCCGTTGGAGGTTCCTCATGAAAAGAGTCTTGATTGCCGGTGTGGTGGTGGTATTGCTGGCCTTCAGCCTATGGTTTGTGGTTGAGAATTTCAACGCTAAATGGTCTGGTGTCGACGAGTCAGTGGTGGAGAAATTTGCCGAGCAAGCCAACCGGCCCCCACGAAAACCACTCATCGATATAGGGCAGGGGGACCTTCCTCTTTTCTGTTTTCTGGTAGCGGGAGCGGTCGGCGGGTTCATAGCCGGATACCATTTTCGTGAGCTGTTTCCACCAAACTCAAAGGCCAAAGCCGATGCAAAGAGCGTTTGAGCTTTTCTCCGACATTTTCGCTGTTCGTGACAATCTACTGACCCGGATAGACCCGCGCGTCAAAGTGATGGTGACTTGTTTGATCATCCTCTCTGTGATTCTGTCCACCAAGCCCGCTCTACCCCTGGCTGTCTTCACTCTCTCATTAGTCGGGACAAGGATTATTCAAGTACCCATCAGGTTGGTCCTGGCTCGACTTGCTGCACCCGTGGCGATCGTGTTGGTTCTGGTGATGATGCAAGCTTTTCTGATCGGTTCCACTCCACTTTTTACCTTCTCTTTACTGAAATGGAAGATAAGCGGTTTTCAGGAAGGAGCATACCGCGGGATTCTAATAGGTTGCCGTGTTCTTGGGGCGGTCAGCGTGATACTGTTGATGAGCTTCGCTACCCAGGCCCATCGCATCTTTCACACCCTTCGCTGGCTTGGTATGCCCAAGGGTTGGGTAGAGGTGGCCATGTTGATGTATCGCTATATCTTCACCCTTTTGGATCAGGCGACTGACATTATGAGTGCCCAGAGGCTTCGTCTCGGGTATTCCACTCTCAAACGATCTTTATCGTCGATAGGAGTGTTGGCCGGGACGGTGATGATTCTCTCGATGGATCAGGCGGTTCGCACTTATGACGCCATGGTGCTGCGAGGCTATAAAGGTTACGTGCCTTTCGGCTCCTTGCCGGCCATGTCCGGCAAGGATCGATGGATTCTGGTCCTGGTGCCCGGGATCGTCCTTGTAGCCTATCTTATGTGCGAATGGGGTTTATGATGGGAGACCAGTTCATCATCGATGCATCCGGTGTATGCTTCACTTACCAGGAGGGCACACAGGCCCTTACGGATGTCGACTTCCGCATCAGATCCGGCGAATTCGTGGCGATGCTGGCCTCGAACGGGTCGGGCAAAACGACCTTGATCAAGGTGCTCGTCGGCCTGCTAAAACCGCAAGCGGGAAAAATACGAATCTTGGGACAGGATATCGGCAGTATCCCGCGAACTGATCTCTACCAGCGAATGGGTTTGGTGTTTCAGAATCCGAACGATCAGCTTTTCGCTGCCACAGTTGAGGAGGATGTGGCTTTTGGCCCGCGAAACCTGGGACTGCCGGAATCAATAATCAGCCAACTGGTTTCTGAGGCCCTGGAGTCAGTGGCCGCATTGGATTTGCGAGGTCGCGCAATTCATCATCTGAGCTTCGGGGAACAGAAAAGAGTGGCCATGGCCGGTGTGTTGGCCATGAGGCCATCCGTGTTGATCCTGGACGAACCTACCGCCGGCCTGGATCCAGCCGGAGAAGACCTGATGATGCGTCTTCTGAATCAGTTGAATCGCCAAAGGGGAATTACGATCATCCTTGCCACCCACCTGGTGGATACGCTGCCTCTTTTTGCCGACCGCATATATGTGCTCAATAGGGGACGCGTCCTGTGCCAGGGATCGGCGGAGGAGGTATTTGGCGATCACGACATGCTGAAGCGGGCCAGCCTGCGTCTGCCCTATGTATCCACTTTACTGCACGAGATGAAGAAATACGACGGACTCCCCATTAACGGACTGCCCCTTACTGTGGGAGAGGCGCGCAAAAGACTCATGGAATTGATACCCGAAGAGCTCATCGTCAAACAAATTGAGAGGGATTCGAAGTGAGTTCCCTGCGAGGCGGATTTACAACGGGTACCTGTGCTGCGGCGGCAGCGAAAGCTGCTACCATGCTTCTTCTGGGAGAGTCAACTCCTTCAGAGGTCGAGGTTATCCTGCCGGATGGAACGCGGGAGCGTTTTACCATCATTCAGGCCGAACGAAGCCAAGATACGGCCACAGCCGCCGTACGCAAGGATGCCGGTGATGATCCGGATGTGACCCACGCTATGTTGGTGACAGCCTCGGTATCGTGGCTGGATGGGGATGCGGTGCTGCTGGTGGCCGGAGACGGGGTGGGAACCGTAACCAAGCATGGGTTGTCCGTGTTGCCCGGGGAGCCGGCAATAAATCCCGTCCCAAGGCGTATGATCCAGTCAGAGGTTCGCCGGCTTACAGCACGTGGGGTCCGGGTTGTCCTGTCAATTCCGGGCGGAACAGAATTGGCCATGAAAACCTTCAACCCTCGATTAGGGGTGGTGGGCGGGTTGTCTATCCTGGGCACTACCGGGCGGGTGCGGCCCTACAGTTGTCCGGCATTGAGGGAGTCATTGCAATGCGTCTTAAAGGTGGCTGTAGCAAGCGGAGTTGTTGCTCCGGTTTTTGTGCCCGGACATTTCGGAGAGCGAGCTGCTCGAAAACATTTTTGTGTTGTCCCTGAACAGGTGGTTGAAGTCGGCAACGAATGGGGGTTCATGTTGGATTGTATCGCCGATTACGACTTGGCGGGATTATTGGTCCTGGGACATCCCGGGAAGCTGGCTAAACTGACCGCAGGGCAGTGGGATACTCATTCTTCCAGGTCGAAAAGCCCTGTTCCCATAGTTGCCGGGTTTGCAGAGCAGCTTCTGAAACGGCCGCTTCGAGAAAGCCAGACCGTTGAAGGCCTTTTTGCTGTCTTGCCACTGCAAGACCGGCAACGGCTGGCGGAGTGTCTAGCCGGCCTGGTGCGACAGGCTGTTGTGCAGCGTATCGGTGGACGATTGGAGGTAGCCGTTGCATTGGTGAATATGCAAGCGGAACTGCTCGGCTGCGATGGTGACTTCGGGCAATGGAGATGAGAAGGCACACCACAGGGATTATTAATATGGACGCTGTTTGCATCGCGAATCCTATTCAAGATGCGGACCTTTTTGTCTTAGAGCACGGTTAGTCTTTTAGCCACCGGTTAAGGTTTTCCCATTGTGCGACAAATGGCAGCAGCACAGCTTGGATCGCGAATTGAATTGGGAAGCTCATTGAGAATCGCTCTCTTAGACTAGATGAGGTTTGTTTATGAAATTTGGGGTTTTATATGGAATAGGCGTCGGCCCGGGCGATCCCGAGTTGATCTCTATGAAAGGGGCAAGAATCCTATCCCAGTGTCAGCATGTTTTTGTGCCAAAGGCGTCTTGCGAGGGGGACAGTACTGCCCTGACCATCGCCAGTCGCTACCTGATCGCTGATTCTCAGGTCCATGAGTTGCTCTTTCCCATGGTAACGGACCGTATCGAGCTCTCCCGTCATTGGGAACAATCCGCTGAATCAATCGCCGCTGTTGTCAAGACCGGGAAGGATGCCTGTTTCTTAACCCTCGGCGATCCTCTCTTGTATTCGACCTATATATATCTCCTCCGAGCCCTGAGAATGAAGAATCCATTTATCGAAGTGATTACCGTGCCAGGGATTACTGCCTTTAGTGCCGCCGCCGCCCTTACCGGATTTGCAGTGGGGGAAGGCAAGGAATTGGTGACCATTGTGCCCGCAGCAGATGATCTCGAGTCTGTTCGCAAGGCCCTCGCCTCGGGCGGAACAGTCATTTTGATGAAGATTGGCAAGCGTTTGACTAAGATTCTCGATCTTCTTGAAGAAGCCGGTCTAATGGACCAGGCGGTTTTTGTCTCCAGTGCGGGACAGGATACTCAACGAACCGAAACCGACCTGCGCAAGCTGCGAGCAGAGGGTCAAAAAGCCGGTTATCTATCCATCATCCTAATCCATACGAGGAGAGGAGAAGCGTCATGAAGGTTTTCTTCGTAGGTGCGGGTCCCGGAGATCCGGAGCTTTTGACCGTCAAAGCAGAGAGATTGTTGAGGAAATGCAGGTGCTGTATCTATGCCGGCTCCCTTGTCAGTCCTGGCGTAATCGATCTTCTACCCGAATGGGCCGAAAAGTTTGATTCGGCGAGTTTGTCTCTGCGGGAAATTGTGAGCATCTTCC
>JBEKXG010000218.1:0-10223 GCA_049512295.1 Syntrophobacteraceae bacterium | reverse complement strand
GTCTCTCCTGTCAACACCATCCGCATGGGAAGGAAGAGGAAAGTGTAGACGGGAATGAAAATGATGAACATGCCGTACCAGCCGATGTAAACCCAGTAATACTGGAACGGGATAGACAGGTAAGCCCAGAATATGACCCGTCGGTCCGCCTGCCTCGTGGGAACGATGGAAAGCAGTTCCTTCAGGGCGAGGAAACTGAGGAATGCAAAGAAGACCAGGGATGTCTTCCTGCCCATGACAAGAGACACGGAAAGCAGGCCCGCCATGTACCACCACGAACGGATGCGCAGATATAGTTCGGAATAGTCCTTGCCGGGGTTGCGAACTCTCAGCGCCGGGTGCGCCGCTGATGCAATCACCAGGATGCCTGCCAGGGCCGCCATGGCATACAAAGAATTGCGGGGAATCTCAAACATGGTTCCTCTTCTCGAGGAAGAGATAAGCTGTTTTGACCCGCCTGTAAATGGTGACAAGGCAGCCGGCGGCGATCACCATGAGCGATGCCGGCAAGAGGTAGCCCTGCTGCACCACCAGCCCCTCTAGGGGCGTCAGGAGACAGGCGCCCGTCAGCAAAGCCATCCGTTGCTGTTTCGCCATCGGCCCCTGGAAGTCTGTAGGGGCGCCGATAGTCTTTGCCAGTATGCGGACATAGGCCGTCATCACCGCCAGCAAGCCGGCAAGCCATCCCAAGGTCCCACTCCAAGCGACTGCCGTGGAGGAATACCCGGCGGCGATCAGGATGATGGGGTCCGCAAAGCGGTCCGGCAGGTCGTTGAAGAGTTCGCCCGAAGGAGTTGCTTTACCGCCTTCGACGGCAACCATTCCATCGAACAGATTGCATAGAAGGCGGCATTGGATGGCTGCCGCAGCCAGGATGGGAAGCATCCATTTGCCGGCTCCGGAGGCTGCCGGCAGCATAACCAGGAAAAAGGCCGCCAGAGCGGCAAACCCGATACTGGCGATTGAAATCTGGTTGGGAGTAACATTCTTATGGCTCAGCCAGCGTGCTGTATTTTGAGAAAAAATCGCATTCCGGACCTTGAGCGGTCTTCTGCTGCCCATGTCTTCCATGTCTATCCGATACCCTCCCTGGTGATGTATTCCATTTGTGTTCGAGTGCGTGTCCGGACAGTTGCCGGTAAAGGACGGCGCCTGGTTCGAATCCAATCGCCTCGATTCAAAAGAGCAGGTGAATTGGTGAGTCGGTGAGACCGTTTTTCTACTTTTTGCCGCTTCTGGTTGCCGTTTCTCGTTGCCGCTTCTGGTTGCCGCTTCCGGTTGCCGTTTGGCAAAGAAAAATCGTCCCGTGGTATAATATTGTCGAATATCCACCTCAGAGGCGCAGAGTTACAATTTTTTAGACAGGATTTGCGGGATTTCCATGAAACCTTCATATGTTCAGCGTCTTCCCGTCATATTGAACCGGCCTGTGGTATGGCAAGTCCGCTGCGCCTTCTCCATGCCTCGGCCACGACCGGCGTCAGCGGTGGATATCTGTTTCGCTGTTCCGGCTCGCTGTTATCCGCTGTTATTGCAGAGAACAAAATCCAAAACTGCCAACAAAATCAATTCGTTACTGGATTGGCAGCTCTATTTCGCTGTATTTTCAGCGGAAAACACCACACTAATGCAATCACGGGGTTGCTGGATTAGCTAGTTTCCATCCGGAAAGGGTCCTTTGCCGCCCCCGGATCGAGTCCGGGGCAGGCTCTGGCGGTGTCAATCAATCTCGACGCTCCGCGAGGCGGTACCCAAGTACGCCTCCGCGCAACCACCGGATTTCCTAGCCAGAACGGAAAATCCCTCCTTTCCGAACAGAAACCTCGCGGGGCGTGGAGTTCTTATCCGGGGTTTCCAGATGGACACAGCTATTGCATTTGCCCTGCATTTGCAATGAGAAGCTCCATTTGCAATTGAAATCAAGTGATTACACACAGTTGCAGAGATTTGAGAATTTAGGGGTCCGGTTTCTAACCGTTCACTGTCCACTGTCTTTATTAACTGTACCGGCGCCGCTGTCTTGAGCATAACCTTCCGCTCCGGGTTAACTCAACAAGCCTTCGGCAATGACCGCCCTCATCACATCCGGGGTCCCGTCGTGACTCACCCAAATTATAGCGTCCCTGAACAGACGCTCGACTTTAGCTCCCTTGACGTACCCGATACCCCCATGGACCTGCACCGCGCGCTCGGTTTGACGGGAAGCCGTTTCCGAGGCAAACAGCTTTGCCATTGCAGCCTGACTGCTGTAAGGCAGTCCCTGGTCGTAACACCAGGCGGCCTGGTAGGTCAAAAGCCTCGCTGCCTGCACATCGGTAGCCATGTTGGCAATTATCCCCTGGATCGCCTGGAACGTACCAATGGGTTGTCCGAACTGGACTCTTTGCCGGGAGTATTTTATCGATTCGTCGAGCGCAGCCTGAGCAATACCGACAGCCTGCGCAGCAATGCCTATCCGGCTGCCGTCTAGTGTCATCCTGGCGATCTCGCCCCCCTGTCCTTCGCTGCCCAGCAGGTTTTCTTTCGGAATCCGGCAGTTCTCCAGGAACACTTCAGACGTGATCGAGCCTCTTATTCCCACCTTTTTCAAATGTCTTCCGATCCTAAGACCGGGAGTGCCGGCTCGGACGATAAACGCGCTGATCCCCTCAGTGCCGTTGGATTTGCCCGTCTTGGCAAAAACAATGATCACGCCGGCAACGGGAGCATTTGAGATGGATATCTTGCTTCCGTTCAGCACCCACTCGTTCCCGTCCAGAACCGCTGTCGTGGTCTCGGCAGCCTTATCGATCAAGGTCTCCGGCTCGGTCAAGGCAAAGGAGCCAAGCATCTCGCCTTTGCACAGCGGGGTAAGATATTCCTTCTTTTGTTCTTCCGTACCGAACTTAAACAGCGGAAACTCTGCCAGACAGGTGTGACAGTGCACGGTAAAAGCGGTCGTCGTGCATGCCCGCGAAAGCTCTTCGAGCACTATGATATAGCTCAGATAATCGGCCCCTGCTCCGCCGTATTCCGGGGGATAAGGGATACCCATCAAGTCCTGTTCGGCTAGTTGCTTAACCGTTTCGGCCGGGAATCTCGGTTCCTGGTCGACTTCGTCGGCAATCGGACATACATGCCTGTCAGAAAATTCATTCACGCTTTGCCGAATTAATTGATGCTCTTCAGTCAGATTGAAATCCATCCCTGAGGTTCCTTTCTTTTCAAGGGTACTTGACCCCGGCTTGTTGCTCGAATGCCTGCTTCACGGAATCAACGGGACGGGAAAATCCGCCGAAGAAATCCGCCCGCCCCGGTCGCCCGGCTTAGCAGGTTAGTTCTTGTTTCTTGCCGCCGGCACGGGGACCCTCAGCCCCAGCATGGGAGCGTGCTGCTGGGCGCCGTATATGTCGGTGTCCCCTGGAGCGCCGGAAATTACCGGCCGCACCATTGTGCATTTTATTGCGGATGCGGGGTCGAAGTGCACGAGCGCTATAATTTTATCAACTCCGATTCCGTAGAGCCGCGCAAAAAGTTCCCTGTTGAAGTAGTTGATACTCTTGAGGAACTGGTAATCTTCCCTGTTCTTGAACAGGATATCGACTGTCAGCTCATAGGGCCCGGCATTTTTGCTGCGGATCACCGCCGCCAGGTCGGTCAGAGGAACCATCTCCATCATCTCACCTCGTGAATGTGGATGGGGAACAGGCTTTTGGGATCGTCCACTTCCATGAGGTGGTAGATATTGAATTCATAGACCTCCCCGCAGGAAATGTCCGACGGGCTGTAGAGCAAGGCCAGGTTGCCCGCGGTGGATATGCGTCCGGGGTAGCCGTAATGCAGAAGAGTGCTGCGCAAATACGAACACACAGTGTTCGCCTCTTCCTGGTCCCGGGCGATTACCTCCATTACCAGTCCAAGTTCATGCGAAGCGCGGGTTTTTTGCGGCTCCAGCGCTCCCATGACCCCGTCCTTACCGTAGACGTGGAAAAGCAGGGTCCCGGTGAATCCCATGTCTTCCCGAACCTGATTCGCGACCGAATCCAGAACGGAATCGATTCCGCCGATCAGTATGGGATCGCGAATGCCCGCTATGGAGATGGTGCGGAATCCCGTGCGCTTTACCCCTTCCAGCTTCACCGTGTAGGGGGCCGAGGCAATAAAACCGGTTCCCGATACTCGCACGCGGCCGCCTTCGAGGCCCTCGAACCGGGTTTCCATCAAATTGAGCGTCCCCCCGGGACCGGGCAGACTGTAGGGGTCGGTTTTTTCATATAGTGTGTGGGCCGCCGTTGAAACGGCCGTAAACCGCCTTTGAGGATTCAGCGATTCCAGCTCGAAGCAGTCCTCATAGAGGCTGCCCATAACGCAGTCACTGCCGCTGCCGGGAGTTGCCGCAATGGCGGCGCATTCGAGGATCTTGCCCATATGCACGGCGAGGCCGGGATCGAAGCCTCTCTTAAGGGCCGGCGCGGCAAAGGGAACAGGGTCGTAGCAGCGGCCGCACAGGATGACGCTGCAATCCATTTCCAGGGCCTCTATCACCGGCTCGGCCCCCATCTGGGCTACGATTCGAATGCTCTTGGCGATCTCCTCTTCGTCTATTTCCGGCGCCGGGTGGAGTGGCCGGAGCCTTCCCAGCCTAAGGGCACGCGAGGCGTCCTGCCCGCTCACATCGGCATCGATAACCGCCATGCGAAAGGAGTAGCCCCTGGCCCCGGCTATTTCCCGTATTATGGATTCATTCCATTCCACGTGTTCGCGCGCGCCGCACCCGCCTGCGCTCCCGATGATGCAGGGAACGGATAATTCCATTGCCGCCGCCAGCATGAATTCCAGATCGCGCTTCACCGCCGCCCGGCTGGTGAAGGACTTGCCGGCGCCGAGGTAGTACGGCCCCGGGTCCGTGCTGCCGGCGTCAACGGCGATGCAGTCGGGTCCAATCTCCACGCCGGCCTTGAAAGATTTTTCCGGGAACCCGTAGCCGAGAATCGCCGTGGGCGAAAGGACTTTATAACCGGCAGCTCTCATAACCGTGTCTCCGATTTCTGTGCGACAACGCCATCCCGAAGGAGGATCTCGATCCTATCGTCGCTGTATCCCGCAACTTCCCTCAGGACTGCCTCGGTATGTTCTCCCAAAAGAGGCGGCGAGGAGTATTGCGCTTCCCCTGCACCCGGCATTCTGATGGGATTTCCGACAGCCTGGAACGTCAGGCCGACCCCTTTGTGTTCGATATCGACGACCATCTTCAACGCGCTCGTGGTCTCATCTTCGAGCGCCTCTTTCAGGTCGTTTATGGGAGCGCAGGGCACACCCTTTGTCTCGAGGATTGCGAGCCATTCCCGGCTTGTTTTTGCCGGGAAAATCCCGTTTAAAATCTTCAGGAGCTCATTCCGGTTGCTGTTGCGGGCATCCAGGGTGTGGAACCTGGGGTCGTTTTCGATTTCCTCGATCCGAAGCGCTTCGCAAAGCGCGCTCCAGAACTTAGGCAGGTGCGCGTCGATCACTATGTGGCCGTCACTGGTTTCAACCGCGTTGTAGGGCATTAGAGACCGGTGGCCGGACCCCACCGGGCCGGGAACTTCACCGGAATAAAGGTGCAGTGCGGCTTCATAGCTAAGCAGGGAAATCATCGTGCTGAAAAGCGGAACCTCGATACTGCGGCCCTTTCCCGTTTGAGCTCTCTCGTGGAGTGCAGCCAGTATTCCGGTTACGGCATATATCGCGGAAACATGATCGGATATTGAAACACCCATTCTAAGAGGAGGCCCGCCCGGCATGCCCGTCAGGCTCATTCCGCCTCCCCTGGCTTGAACCATCAAATCAAAAGAGGGCTTGAAACGGTCGGGCGAATTCGATCCATAGCCGTTGATGGAGCACGAAATAATCCGGGAGTTATATTTCAGTAAAACCTGATGATCGATCTCGAGCTGTTCAAGGACTCCGTGCCTCAAGTTGTCTATTACGACATCGGATTTTTTCACCAGGTCATAGAAGACCAGGCGCCCCGCTTTTGCGGCGAGGTCAATTACAACGCTCCTCTTGTTTCTGTTCAGGGCCATGAAATAAATACTTTCGCCCTTGTAGAAATGGGGAGGTGTCCGCCGGGCGCTGTCGCCTCCTTTGGGCGATTCCACCTTTATGACATCGGCGCCCAGGTCCCCCAGAATCATCCCGGCGTAGGGGCCGGCCAGCACCTGTCCCAATTCCAGTACGCGTATATCGGAAAGGCAGCCCTTCATTCCTGTTTATCCTCGAGCAGATCAAGATTATTCCGCCGAGAGATTACAACTTTTGCGCGTTAATGAAAAATGAAATAGCCCCTTTTCCGATCCTTCTGTTAGAGTAAGAGGCACAGAATAAGGAGCAGTCCAAAATGAAAAGCCATGACCTGCTGATAGTCGGAGGAGGTCTTGCGGGGCTCATGGCGGCCCTCAACGCATCGGGCGGTGCCGATGTGGCGGTTTTGAGCAAGGTCTACCCCACCCGTTCCCACAGCGGGGCGGCTCAGGGCGGATTCAATGCCGTTCTCCATCAGGATGACAGCATCGAAGCACACGTTTTTGATACCGTGAAGGGGAGCGATTACCTCGGGGATCAGGATGCTATCGAGGTGCTTTGTTCCGACGGGCCGCAGGTGATTTTCGAACTCGAAAGAATGGGGGTGCTCTGGACCCGCGCGCCGGACGGCGCCATCGCGCAGCGCTCGCTCGGCGGGGCAGGTTTCCCGCGTGCGTGTTTCGCCGCTGATTTTTCCGGACACGTCGTCCTGCATACCCTTTATGAGCAGCTCTTGAAGCGCGGTGTAAAGGTCTATCCGGAGTGGCACCTTCTTGAACTGGTCGTCGATGAGGGGCGGGTGGCGGGCGCGGTTGTCTACGATCTGGCCAATGCCAGGGTGGAAATCATCCGGACAAAGCAGGTTGTGCTGGCAACAGGCGGCTACGGCCGGGCGTTCGCCAAGACCACGAACGCTCACGCCAACACCGGAGACGGCATGGCGATCGCCTACAGGGCCGGAGCGGTGCTCTCGGACATGGAATTCGTGCAATTCCATCCCACGACGCTCTATGGGACCAACATTCTCATATCGGAGGCGGCGCGCGGCGAGGGGGGTTATTTGCGAAACGCCGAGGGCGAAAGATTTATGGCCCGCTATGCGCCCGCGAAGATGGAGCTTGCTCCGCGCGACGTGGTGGCCCGGGCCATTTTCGTGGAGATACAGGAGGGGCGGGGCCTGGAAGGGCGCTACGTCCACCTGGATCTCACGCATCTCGGGGAAGCCCTTGTCGCGGACCGGCTCCCACAGGTCAGGGACCTCGCCATACGCTATGCGGGAGTCGATCCCGTGGCGGCGCCAATGGGTTTGCCGGGCCTCCTTGCCGCCGGCGAAGTCGCAAACGTGAGTGTCCATGGAGCGAACAGGCTTGGAGGCAATTCCCTCCTGGAAACCGTCGTATTCGGGAGGCGGGCCGGCAGAAAGGCCGCCGAACTTGCCCACGAGTCCTCTTGCCGGGGTTTTAACAGGGAAACGGCAGAGCGTGTCCTGGCGCCGTGGAATGTTCTGCTGTCGACAAACCCCGCTCCAGGCCCTCAGGAGGACAGCACCTTTGCCGTCCGGCACGAAATGGCGGCCCTTATGAACAAGCAGGTCGGCGTTTTCAGGACCGGGACAGATCTCGAAAATGCAGTTGCGGGCATCGGAGTGCTGAAAGAGCGCTACTTGAGGCTTTCCCGGCCGGGCGGCGCCCGGCCTTTCAATTATGCGCTGATGGACTATCTCGAATTGGGTTATCTCCTGGACCTTTGCGAAATCATCGCGCGCGGAGCGCTCGCGCGGACCGAGAGCCGGGGGGCGCACTTCCGCCTGGATTACCCGGAGCGTGACGACCTCAACTTTCTGTACCACACCTTTGCGCGCCTGGGTGAGAGCGGGCTGGAGTTCTCCGGGGGCACTGTCGCCATCACCGGCCACAAACCGCAGCAGAGAGGCTACTGATATGGATGTCGCGCTCAAAATATGTCGATACGATCCGGAAAAGGACACCTCTGCTTATTTCCAGGAACTCGGGGTCAGCCTCGAGGAAAACGGGACGGTCCTGGATGCCCTCCTGCTTGCCTGGCAGCAGGACCCGACCCTCTCGTTTCGCCGCTCCTGCCGCAGCGCGATCTGCGGCTCGTGCGCCATCCTGATAAACGGCCGGCCCGCCCTTGCCTGTCAGACCCTGATCCGGAAAGCCGAAGCCAATGGCGGCCCCCTGACCCTGGAGCCCCTCTCCCATTTTAGGCAGCTTAAAGACCTTGTCGTGGACCTGGAACCACTTTTTGAGTCGCTCAAAGCCGCCGTTCCGTGGCTGCTCCTAAGCGATCGATACGACGGCCGTATGGACCCCGAGGCAGTCGGAAAAATCGAAAACCCGGCCGCCTGCATTCTTTGTGGAATCTGCCAAGCGGACCTTGGCGAGGCAGAAATCAAGCCCGTGGGTGTTTTAAAGGCCCTGCGCTTTGCCCTGGACCCGCGTGATTCCCTCGGGACCCATCGCCTCCGCCTCCTCCAGCTTCCGCCCGAGGTCCTCGGATTGTTTATAAAACAACTACCGAGGAACTGCCCGAAAGGGATCGATATCGTTTCTGCTGCTACGCAAAGTTAATCGCGGGCATGGCCCCGGGAGCGCAGCGCGGTCTCGACCCTGCAACCTGACGCCTTTCATGGTTTGCGGTCAATGTGCTATGTTCGCTATTGACACGAAACCTCAATTCAGCTAGACTGGCGCCTGACCTGTTGGCTGGATATGCACGCAATGAATGTGTGATTTACGTCGGCCATCATGGGAATTGCTTCTTAATAGCCGTAAAATTTAGCTGACGTACAGGTTTGCTGAATTAAATAATTGGCCATGAACGCCTTAAGCCCGTCCGAAGACGGGGAGGATGTTGCTTGTGCATGGGCAGCAGACACGGCCGAGGGCTCACCAGGTCCGGAGACCTCATCATCGAGCACGAGCGAGTCTCAAAAGGGTACAGCTCGATTACCCGAGATAGTGGTGGAAGAGCGCAGCGACAGTCTGATCGGCATCGCTGATTCATCGACGCAGGGGACGGTAGGACAACAACAACTTGAGGAGCGCCCCATCAGTCGTCCCGGGGAAGTGCTCGAAACCATGCCCGGGGTAATCGTCACCCAGCACAGCGGCGACGGAAAGGCAAACCAGTATTTTCTTCGTGGTTTCAATCTCGACCATGGTACGGACATGGCCTGCTCTTTCAACGGCATTCCCATCAACTTGCCTTCGAACGCTCATGGCGAGGGCTACCTCGATCTCAATTTTCTCATTCCCGAACTGATTCAGAAGATAGACTACGGAAAAGGGCCATACTTCGCCAACGTGGGGGACTTCGGCTCCGCCGGTTGGGAAAATATTCAAACCTTTCAGACCCTTCCTGCCGGCATTGCAAAGATGGAAGTCGGCAGTTGGAATTATGAGCGCGGCCTTTTGGCCGATTCGACCAAGGTCGGCCAGGGCAATCTCCTCGGCGCGTTTGAATTGGTGCACACCGACGGACCGTGGGACGTGCCGGAGAATTACCTGAAATACAATGGAATCTTGACCTACAGCCAGGGAGACACAAGCCAGGGCTTCAGCGCGACGGCAATGGGCTATCATGGAACATGGAATGCGACCAACCAGATCCCCAAGCTTGCGGTCGCCGAGGGACTCATCGACCGTTTCGGAAACCTGAGTCCGACTGACGGAGGTCTAACGGACCGCTATACCCTGTCAGCCGAATATCACCAAGCCGACGAGCATTCGGTTACAAAGATCATGGGATATGCATATTACTACAACATGGGGCTCTGGAATAACTTCACCTTCTTTCTGGATGATCCCGTCCATGGGGACCAGTTTGAGCAAAAGGATACCCGCTGGGTGCAGGGAGTGAGAGCAAGCCGGACGTGGTTTGGCAACTGGCGCGGCATGGCAATGGAAAACACGATTGGACTCGACATTCGAAACGACGTGATCCACGACGGCCTGGTCCACACAGAGGACCGCCAGGTCCTGTACACGCTTCGCGACGACGATATCGTGGAAACGAACCTGGCCCCCTACTTTGAAAATAAGATTCAATGGCTTCCATGGTTTCGCACCGTTGCGGGCTTTCGCGAAGATTTCATTAATTTTAACAACAAGAACAATTTCACCTATGCCAAAAATGGCCCCAACCCCGCCGACAGCGGA
>JBEKXG010000217.1:0-7411 GCA_049512295.1 Syntrophobacteraceae bacterium | reverse complement strand
GGCCAGACGCACATGAGGCCGCGTAGCGGGAAGGCACCCCATAAGCGCGTCTGCCGTGTGCGTTGGGCGTCGAGCGGGGTGCCTTGTAAGCTCATCGATTCCCATTTTCCCTTAGCGCTCTCTCCATATCCTGTCCACGACCAGTCTCTGTCTCGAAAAGTTGCTGATGGGTTTCGCTTCGCTTCACCCATCCTACGGTTTTTTCATGGTGCCCCGGAGGGAGATGAAGAGCTGCGGTGAACGGTTACCGTGTTTCCGTCTCTCTGCGTCGTGTCTGCCGCGAGGAGGCGGTCCGACGGAGAATCTTCGGGAAAGTTGCTGATGGGTTTCGCTTCGCTTCACCCATCCTACGCCCTTTTCATGGTGCCCCGGAGGGACATGAAGAGCTGCGGTGAAAGGGTACCGTGCTTCCGTCCGTCTGCGTCCTGACTGCCGCGAGGAGGCGGGCCGGCGGAGAATCTTCGGGTTAGACCTTGCCCGTCCAGTAATCTTATGAGATTATCGCCTTCCGAAACGAGTTCACCTGACTTAGATTAAACGAAACAGTGTTCTATGCGGGTTTGACCTGCTTGGTGAGGACAATTTCATTGAGGATACCGGCGCGAGCCCAACAACCCCTGGAAGAAAAGAGACCGGAAACGCACGAATTGTCGCCTCAGCAGGCGAAGACCGATTGCCCGGGTTGCCCGCCCTGCGCGGCCCACGATTCCAACATCGCTCCGCATAAGGGCCGTCTGACCTCGCTGGACGCATTTCGCGGCTTTACAATCGCCTTGATGATACTCGTGAACAGCCCCGGGGACCCCGGGGCCGTCTATTCACCCTTGAGTCATGCGTTCTGGAACGGATGGACTTTTGCGGACAGTATTTTCCCATCCTTCCTTTTCATAGTTGGAGTATCGCTCGTTTTTTCATTTGCCCGGCGGGAAGAAACGGGCAAGGGAAATTCGGCGTTGGTGGTCCGGATCTTAAGACGAACTGTTATACTGTTCGCGCTTGGGCTTTTTGTTAACACTTTTCCGACATTTTATCTTTCAGCGATCCGAATACCGGGAGTTCTGCAAAGAATCGCCCTCTGCTACCTTTTTGCTTCGTTGATTGTCCTGAAAGCCGGCTTGAGAGGCCGCATCCTGTGGCTTATCGGCCTGCTTGCCTCTTACTGGCTGATGATGAGGTTTATACCAGTGCCGGGGATCGGCGCAGGGGTACTCGAGCCCGGAGCAAATTTTGCCGCGTGGGTCGATTCGCTTTTTCTGAACGGGCACATGTGGTCATACTATGCTGGAGCATGGGACCCGGAAGGGATCGTAAGCACAATTCCCGCAATCGCCACCACTCTTTTCGGGGTGCTGACGGGACAGTGGCTCAGAGCTTCTTTTTCAGAGCGCAGGAAAGTCGCCGGAATGGTTTGCGCCGGTCTGGTTCTGCTCATTGCCGGTTACATACTGGACCGTTGGCTGCCGATAAACAAGAGCATATGGACAAGCACTTTCAGCATTTTCATGGCCGGGCTGGCTCTTTTGTGCCTGTCATTCTTTCACTGGCTGATCGATACCGCAGGTTTTTCCCGATGGGCTAAACCGTTCATTGTCCTCGGGCTGAATCCAATCGCCATTTACGTGCTATCCATCATTCTCGATACCACCCTCAGGAGCATGAATCTGACTATATCCAAAGGAGCAACGACAACCTGCAAATATTACCTGTTTTCAACCTTCTGCATACCGTTTGCCGACTTGGCAACGGCATCTTTGCTCTACGCGCTCGGGATTCTTCTGTCCATGTTTCTAGTCGCATGGATCATGTGGCGAAATCGGCTTTTTATAAAGGTCTAGCGTCCTGAGTCAGAAATTCGCTACATAAGTCCTGTGCACATAGACCGTCATTCCGGCGAAACAGACTGTGTCGTAAACCGGAATGGACCGGAAATGCCCAATGAAAGTGGGAAAAAGACCCTGGATTCCGGCCTCCGCCGGAATGACGAATTCTCACGGGCGCCGATTTTGACCCGGTGAGCAGGAATTTTTCAAGCGGCGGTTAATTGCGACGCAGTCTCGAAAGCCGGAATCCAGCGCTGCCGCCACGTCCAGGGACGCGGTTTGAACGATGATGAAACTTCAGGAAGTTTCATAAGAGATATTTTCTATAATTTCATTCAGTTCTGGACCCCGGCCTGCGCCGGGGTGACGCGTGCGGCTGCTGTCATTCCAAGGCTTGAATTTTGTCGCGCACTTTTAACTCAGGACACCAGCCGACATATTCGATGCTGGAAACAAGCTGGGGACTAGAAACTCACCCGCCACCTAGTTCCTTCGGGGAAGTCTTCAAGCTGGATGTGTTTCGACTCGAGTTCAAGCCGGATTCGGTCGGCTTCGGCGAAGTTTTTTTCCTGGCGGGCCTTATGGCGCAGGGCTACGAGATCGTTCAGCTCTTTTTCGCTGACGCCGGTCGTCTTCAGTTTGAGCCTTCTTTGCTGGTCGAAAAAGGTCCACGGTTCAAGCATCAGCAGCCCCAGAGCGTTGCAATGCTTTGCCAGGATGCCGGCCGCCCTCCTGGCGAGATGCGCGGCAGGGCCTTTCAGGTTTTTTCTTCCGAATTTATCCAGAAAGCGCTGAAGGTTTCTCTGGAGGGCGAAAATGTAGCCTAAGGCCTGGGCAGTGTTAAAATCGTTGTTCATAGCTTCCTCAAACAAGGCGGGGAGCGACTCCACCTTTTCATACAACTCCGGGTCCTGCTTTCCTGGAACCTCGTCGGATGACTCGCCGCCGCCGGCCTCAGCCGCCCTTTGCTCCACGGCCTCAAGAGTACCATAGAGACGATCCAGCCCGCGCTCGGCTTCGGCGACCGTCTCGTCCGAAAAATCGATGGGGCTCCTGTAGTGCTTGCTGATAACGAACAGCCTCAACGATTCCGGGTGCACATCCTGCAGCACGTCGCGAATGGTGAGAAAGTTTCCGAGCGACTTGGACATCTTCTCGTTATTTATGTTGACGAAGCCGTTGTGTATCCAGTAGCGCACGAAAGGCGCATCAAAAGCCATTTCACTCTGCGCGATCTCGTTTTCGTGATGAGGAAAGACCAGGTCCTTTCCACCTCCGTGCACGTCGATAGTCAGCCCCAAATACCTGTTCGCCATAGCGGAGCATTCGATGTGCCATCCAGGCCTCCCCGGCCCCCAGGGGCTATCCCAGGCTGGTTCTGCGGGCTTGCTTGCTTTCCAGAGCACGAAGTCGAGCGGATTTATCTTGTTTTCGTCAACTTCGACCCTGGCCCCGGCCATCATGTCTTCCGTATCCCGCCCGGACAGCTTACCGTAACCGGAGAACAGGTCCACCCTGTAATAAACGTCGTTTCCGGCCTTGTACGCAACGCCCTTTTCGACCAGCCTGCGAACGATTTCGATCATCTCGGGAATGTGCTCGGTGGCAAGCGGCTCAAGGGTGGGGCGCAGGAGACCCAGGCGGTCCATGTCTTCATAGAAGGCCCGGATATAGCGGTCGGCGATGGCGCGGTAGTCAGTCCCCTCCTCGGCAGCCCGCCGGATGATTTTATCGTCGATATCGGTAAAGTTGCGCACATAAGTAACCTGGTAGCCAAGACTCAAAAGATAGCGGTAGACAATGTCGAAGACAATGGCGGAGCGCGCGTGTCCAATATGGCACAGGTCATACACGGTGATCCCGCACACGTACATGCGTACGCTGCCGGGTTCCAGAGGAACGAATTCCTCCTTTTTGCCGGTCAGAGTGTTATAGACCTGCAACGCCATAGTCCGCCGATCTCCCCTTGAGCTTTGCTGGAAACGATCTGAAAATATTATTTATCATTTGCCGGATAGAATTAAAACCGTTTATGGAAGGCGCCAGCCGTCTTATTATTATTCCACAGACTCCTCGACAAGCGCGACCGCATATGCCGCGATCCCCTCCTCGCGGCCTGCAAATCCCAGGGTCTCCGTCGTCTTGGCTTTGATATTGACGCACTCGGAGGGCAGGCCGGTCCGGCTCGAAATTTTCTCGACCATTCGATGTATGAAAGGAGAAAGCCTGGGCCTCTGCGCCACGACGGTGCTGTCGATATTTTTCAGCCGCAACCCTCGCCCCCGAAGAAGAGCCGCCGTCCTGTGCAGCAGTATCAGGCTGGATATATCCTTGAATTCGGGACTGGTATCGGGAAAATGGGCGCCGATATCGCCGAGCCCGGCCGCCCCGATCATTGCGTCGCAGATGGCGTGCAGGAGAACGTCGGCATCCGAGTGGCCAAGCAGACCCTGTTCATACGGAATTTCAATGCCGCCGATAATCAGGGGGCGCCCCGGCACGAGTCTGTGAACGTCATATCCGAATCCCACTCTCATCAGAGGCACTCTTTTTCAATACTGCTGTTCATAAACCATTGCGCCCACTGGAGGTCTTCCGGAGTTGTCACCTTTATGTTCGAGCGCTCACCCGGCACAATGGAAACGTGGACTCCCAGACGTTCGACGAAAGAGGCGTCATCGGTCCCGGTCCATCCTGCCTCAACAGCTTTATCGTACGCGGCCACAATGATCTGTTTCCGGAAAACCTGCGGCGTCTGCACAAGCCAGATTTCATCTCTGGACAAAGTCTGCCGCACCACGCCGTCTCGTGCGCGCTTTACGGTATCCGTAGAGGGAACGGCCACTATAGAGGCACCTGTCGCCTGAGCGCCTTCCCACGCCGCCCTGATGAGGCGGGGAGACGCGAAAGGGCGGACCCCGTCATGAATCATCACCCAGTCGCACTCGGCCGGCAGCTTCATGAGGCCGTTATAGACGCTGTCCCGCCGCTCGGCGCCTCCCGCCACTATTGAAATCTCCGGTACGCTGAAAGATTGTTGGCGCCCCCAAGCCGAGACAACCTCACCGGCAGCCGGAATATGCGCTTCGGCAACGATCAGAAAGATGCGCGACAGCAAGGACAGGCTTGAGAGCGCGCTCAAGGTGTGAGCAAGTATCGGTTTGCCGGCCAGGTGGAGGAACTGCTTGGGTTTGGCGCCCCCCATCCTGGTCCCGCTTCCAGCGGCGGGAACAATGGCGCATATTTTCGGCATGATTGCAAATAACCGACGAAGAAAAATAAAAGGGACCCGGAGCAGGGCATAAGCCGGGTTCTGTTCCCTGAGCGCCCGAAGGCGAACAGGGCATGATCATTCCTCTGGCCCCGCCGTTACCGGCGGGATCAAGCGACCAACCCGAGAGCATCGGACGGGCAGCCCTCAAACGCTCTCCTATTCGGTCTTGCTCCGGGTGGGGTTTGCCTGGCTCCCGATGTCACCACCGGGACCGGTGAGCTCTTACCTCGCCGTTTCACCCTTACCCCTCGCGCGAGCGCGGGAGGCGGTCTGCTTTCTGTTGCGCTTTCCTCCTCGTCACCGAGACTGGGAGTTACCCAGCACCCTGCCCTGCGGAGCCCGGACTTTCCTCCAGCCACCCCCGGGGGTGACCAGCGATCATCCGCCCTGCTCCGGATAAACTATTCTAATTCGCCCGGAGGGCAATCCCTTTTACCACACTATTTTAGCAGATTTCACACTTTATGCAAACGCCCTGCGGCCATCTCAGCCTGCGCCGTGATTTCGTTCAGAGTTCGTTCAAGCTGAACACGGCACTGCTCGATTCTATCAGAGGAAACCCCCCGCTCAACCCGAATCATGGGGCCAAAAGAGAAAGCTATCCGGGCGAAAGGCTTCGGGAGCATGGTCCTGTCCCAGGTTCGAAGTCGCCAGCACCTGTCGGCGGCTACGCTGACCGGCATAATCGGACAGCCTGAATACATTGCCAAAAGGAGAAGCCCTTTTTGGGCAACCTGCGCCGGCCCTTGAGACCCGTCCGCGACGAACCCGCCTCCGGGACTGCGGAAAGCCGATATTATGCCCTTCAGCGCGGCCGCCCCGCCCTTTCCGGGCGAGCCCCTGAAGGGAAAGTACCCGAGCTTTCTGACAAGCCTTGCAGCAAACTCCCCGTCGCGACTCCGGCTGACTATCGTAAGGTAGCCCTGACCGCGGAAAAAATACAGGATGGAAGGGTAGGAGAAATGCCAGAAAGCGGGGATTTTGGGTCCTTTGACCTCATTGAAGGCCTGGTAATTTTCTTCCCCAACGATCTCAATCAGACAGGTCCGGTGAAGAAGTCTGAGGGCCAGGGCGGCAAGGGGAGGCAAAAATGGCATGTATTCCGCAATATTGCGGCGTCCTGCAGGTTTTTCGTGTATATTTGAAGTCACGGCGCCCATTATGTTCAGCACATTTTCTGATGGTTTATCGGACCTTAAATGAGAGAGCGCAATATAGCACTTATTGGATTTCGCGCAACGGGCAAAAGCACGGTCGGCAAAATTCTGGCCGGTAAGCTCGGCAGGCAATTCCTCGACATGGACCGGCGCCTAACCTCGGAGGCCGGACGCGACATAGCGACATGGGTCAAGCAGGACGGCTGGGATTCCTTCAGAAGGGCTGAATCCGGTCTGCTGAGACTCATCAGCTTGCAGAAGGGCCTGGTAGTCGCTACCGGAGGTGGGGTTGTCCTCGATCCGCAAAGCCGCAGGGTGCTTCGGGAGAACTTTTTCACCGTCTGGCTGAAGGCGACGCCGGAAACAATTTACGCCCGATTGGGCTCAGACCCCGGATCATCTCAAACACGCCCTTCCCTCTGCGAACTGCCGATGAGGGAAGAGATCGAGAAAGTTCTTTCCGAGCGTGAGGCGCTCTACTCACAGCTTGCCGATATCCAGATCGATACCGAGGGAAGACAGACGATGCGGATCGCCGATGAGATTGCAACCATTTTTAACCAGAGCCGTTGTTAACCTGTACACAATCCAGCTTCAAAACTTCGGAAAGTGGGGCAAGTAAAAGTTGAGGCGCGAAACCTCGAAGGCGCCCCTATTAATCGGGAGGGCACAAACCGGTTCCCGTTTTTTCGAGCAAAACGGAAGCTATTCGCCTTGCGGTATGCCTCTGTGACAAGGCGAACTGTCGAGCGGCTTCCGTCATTTTTGTGATCCCGCGGGCATCACTGAGGGTCTCTCGGAGGAAATCCTCCAACTCCCTTTCGGAAGACACCTTCATTGCGCACCCCGCTTCCAGAAGCTCCCTTTCGATTTCGCCGAAATTGAAAAAATGTGGTCCCCAGCATGCGGGCCTACCCTGGGCAACCGCTTCAAGAGGGTTATGGCCTCCGATTTCAGCAAAACTCCCGCCAAGAAAGGCGACATCGCAAATCGCATATATCCTTGCAAGCTCACCGAGGGTATCAAGAATATATACGGGTCTTCCCTCTGCCTTTTCCCCCTTTGAGCGGACACCGCAGTCAAAACCGAGGCAATCCGCCAGGGCCGCGATTGCGGTCCCTCGCTGAATTTTTCTCGGGGCGATTACAAGAAGCAGGTTC
>JBEKXG010000216.1:0-7413 GCA_049512295.1 Syntrophobacteraceae bacterium | reverse complement strand
CCTTCGTGGGGCCGCTGATTTTCCATTTAGTCAACAACACTGGCAAAGCGGAATCAGGCTATGGCACTCCAGCAAAGGAGGTGGGTCCTAAAATCGCCAAGAGCAGGAATCGCTAAAATATCTCTTGCATGTTCGATTGGTAAGACGTATGGCTTTTACGAGTGTCAGGATCACCAGGTTAATGACAAGGCTGAAACAATTACTGCACTTATCAGAATGAGACGACTATGAAGTTACTGATTATCCAACCTTCCCACTATCAGAGCAGATCTGATTTAAAGCCGCTCAAAACCAGGAAGAGGGATGTTGTAGGACTATCACTTCCTTATCTGGCGGCGCTCACTCCCGGGGACTGGGATATAGAGTTGATCGATCAGCAACTGCAGGATATCGACTTCGAGGCCCGTGCGGATCTTGTTGCCATTACCACATGGACGATCAATTCACTCTCGGCCTATGAAATAGTCGACCGCTTCAAGGCCAGGGGGACGCCGGTGATAATGGGCGGCCCCCACACTTTCTTTTTTGGAGAGGAGGCAGCGGAACATTGCGACGCGGTGGGAATAGGGGAGGGAGAAGAAATCTGGCCTAAAATGCTGGATGATGCCTCAAATGGGCGCCTCCGGAAATTCTACCATGCTGAAAAATCACTCGACCTGAGCGGTCTGCCCTTCCCTCGATATGATTTGGTGGATCTTGAAAAGTATAGTCACTTCAAGACCTTCGCGGTCCAGACCTCCCGCGGGTGCCCTTTCCGTTGTGACTTTTGCTCCGAACGCTTCTATCTGGGTAAAAAATACCGTTATCGCCCCGTAGCGGATGTAATCGAAGAACTAAAATACAACAGGATCAAAAATGTCCTTTTTGCCGACAGTATATTTGCAGGCAAAAGATCCCATACCATGGAACTGCTCGAAGCGCTCACTCCTCTCAAGGTGCGCTGGTCGGCGCTCTGGTCGTCGAATTTATGCCGTGATCAGCGCTTCTTGGATTGCGCCAAACGCAGTGGGCTTCTACACGTCAACATCGGCCTTGAGACCATAGATAGGGAAACGCTGGCCGGAATGAACAAGAAAATAAACAAAATCGGCTATTACAAAGAAATTAGCAACAATTTGAGGAAAAGAGGGATCAGTTTTTCGTTCAATTTCGTGTTCGGTTACGATACCGAAAATGGGAGAATTTATGACCAAACCCTTGCCTTCCTGAGAGAAAATAAGGTGCCTTCGGGCTACTTCAACATCCTGACTCCACACGCAGGGACACCTCTATTCGACCGCATGCAAAGTGAGGGACGACTCATTGACCCCGGCAATATAGGCAGGTGGCCAGGCTTGCTCTGCTATTTCAGGCCAAAGCACTGCACTCCCGGGGAGCTGGAAGAAAAGGTCCGGAGAATGTACCGGGAGTTTTACAGTTTGAAGTCAATAATTGGCAGGCTGGGATTGCCGAAAAGTCCGGCCGATTTTGCCTCCTGGATGCTCAACCTTTCTCAAAGAAAGATGTTCCGTTCCGATTCCGAAAATTTCGATCGTTGCTGAATACAATGAATTTGGTGCTCCGCCAGTGTGTTCTTTCGGGAAGAAACGGGATTTGAAAGGGGCAGTATGTCCCGCAGATTAACTCGTGTCCATCCGGAAACCCCGGATAAGAACTCCACGCCCCGCGAGGTTTCTGTTCGGAAAGGAGGGATTTTTCGTTCTGGCTAGGAAATCGAGGGCTTGCGCGGAGGCGTACTTGGGTACGCCGCACAAGGAAGCCCAAAGATTGACACCGCCAGAGCCTGCCCCGGACTCGATCCGGGGGCGGAAAAGGACCCTTTCCAGCTGGAAACCAACTCGCAAAGAAATGCTGATCGGCGCCTACAAATTCTTTAGATACCTTGCCAGAGGCGGTCTCTTCTTCATCAATGTGGTCGCTGCTGGTATAGCTGCCGAGGTGGGGCTCAGGAGCCGTGGTCATTGAAACGCTTTATCGAAAAGTCCAGGGACGCGCTTACTGCCTGGGAGTGTTGTTGTTCAAACCAGCATTCCACCGTCCTGATGAAACTACGGCCTTGGTCCGGAAAATCCATTGCGAGGCATTTTAACCTCTTCCGCTTTGCCTGATCAGGAACCACCCTCCAGTCCCGCCCATGGCTTTGCGAGAT
The DNA here is from genome assembly GCA_049512295.1 of Syntrophobacteraceae bacterium. Taxonomy (GTDB): domain Bacteria; phylum Desulfobacterota; class Syntrophobacteria; order Syntrophobacterales; family Syntrophobacteraceae; genus SbD1. Next base: position 5,264 of record JBEKXG010000216.1, on the reverse strand, counting down.
TATGCTCGATCCCAAGCTGATCGAGGATTCGCGCGACCACAAAATCAAAGATCTCCTGAACTGAATGAGGCCTGTGGTAAAAGCCGGGCATGGCTGGAAGGATTATCGCTCCCGCTTCGGACGCCTTCAGCATGTTTGAGAGGTGAACCCGATTGAGAGGCGTTTCGCGCAGTACGAGGACGAGGGGACGGCGTTCCTTCAGGCATACGTCGGCGGCCCTGTGAATCAGGTTTTGGGACAGCCCGGCGGCAATCGCTCCCAGGGTGCCCATCGTGCACGGCACAATCACCATGCCGGCGCATGGAAACGAGCCGCTGGCCAACGGGGCCGCGAAGTCCGATTCCTCGTACGAGTGGACCCCCGGAGGAAGGTCCTCGCTGAGCGCCACTCCGGTTTCCAGTTCATATACAAGCCTGCCCGCTTCAGATGACATGAGGTGAACGTCGTACTTCTCCCGGGGGATCGAGCGCAGCAGCTTTCTCGCGTATCCGGCGCCGCTCGCGCCGGTGATTGCGACCGTCAGGTTTTGCTTTTTCAAGTCGAGGATTCCGTTTTGAGGTTTACGAGTGCTTCTTGTGCCGGGAATAGAATCCTGTTCAGGCGCAGTCCTTTTCCGCCCATTTCTTTACCCTCCACGAAATTCGAAGCCGGAAAAGTCAGGCAACGGAGGCAAAGGACGTGTAGATATCGAGCCGCGGCGCCCATTCCAGTTCTCCTGTCTGCTGGAGACAGGAGTAGAACATCGCGAGACCTCTCCGCTCCCCTTCATTAAAATCATACCCGAGGCAATTGTAATACTCCTCCAGTTCCGAGAGTCCCAACAACCCGGTCTTCGCGGCCTGCTCACAGATTCTGCCGATGTTGGAGCGGCCCCATCTCTTGGAAGAAAGAAGGGTTTCGATTGCATCCGGTATCTGCCCGTTCTTTTCCGTTACCGTATCCTTGCGTATCACCCATACGGCGTACACAAACGGGACCCCGGTCCACTCGAACCAGGCTGCTCCGAGGTCCAGCACGTGAGGAAAAAGACCGCTCCGGCCGAGCCTCAGGGCTTCGTCCCCAATTGCAAGGCACGCATCGGGAAGCTCGCCTCCCGCCAGGCGGCTCGAACAGGACCCCGTTTGCAACCTGAGGTTCACCCCGTATCGCAGCCTGCAAAGGACCTTCAACAGCAGGACCGCAGTGTGCGACTGAGAGCTCGCGAGGACCGTCTTGCCGGAAAGCTGCTCAACGGGCTTGCGGCTGAGCAGGAGCACGCTCATCACCCTCCCCGCCGAACTGATGGAGAGATCGGGCACAATGTAATAGAGGCCCGCCCGCCGGGCGTATTCGACTGAGGAAACAGGGCTTATGTCCAGCGCCCCGCTCGCGCAAAGCTGGTTCAACTCGGAGGGGACCCCCGGAACTATTGCGAAGGGATTGCGTATTATACCGTATTCGAGGGCATAATAGACCGGAAGAACGTTCAGAAAATCAATCCTTCCGAGTCTCAGCCTTGCGGATTGTCCGCCCATTTCAACGCTCCTTGTCTTGCGGATTGAATAAGAGCTTCAGCCAGGTTCGATTCGTCAACCCCGGATTGGATTGGGACGGCCAGAATATAGGCCTTCGCCCCGGGCTCGATACTGCCGAAATCGCCCTTGCGGCCGAGCGCCCGGGCGGGATTGATCGTAATCATTTCGATCACCCTTTCAGGATCGACCGAGGGATGGTCATCGAGCGTAAATCCGGCCTCGGCAAAAAGGTTCAGGTCCGTGTTGCTGGCGAGGCTGTCGGTTCCGAGGGCGCACCTGATGCCGAGTGAGAGCGCCTTTTCGATCCGGGCGCGACCTGAGCCGAGGTTCCGGTTGCTCCTCGGGCAGAAAACCACCGAGCAGCCTCTTTGTGCTGCCAGCGCCCAGTCCGATTCGGTCATATGCACTGCATGCACCAGCAGAGTGCCGGGATCGAGTGCGCCGAGGCTGTCCAGGTAGGCGACCGGGGTTTTTCCGGGGGGCGTCCACCCGGGGTCCCAACGCCCCTGGTTCTCGAGAATCTCGCGGCAAAAACCTCCTCCGGTACGCAAAAACTCGATTTCTCCGGGATGTTCGGCCACGTGAATTGAAAAAGGAAGCCCGCGCGACCGGGTCCACTCCTTGGATTCCGCGATGATTGCCGGTGAAACGGAATAGGCGGAGTGAGGAACGATGGCCGGGCAGCCGTCGCCCGCCCGGGGCGCCTGCGCAAGACTCCACGCCTCGCGATACGGCTTGTCGAGTCCCGGCGGCAGGGCAGCCGCAATCGAGTTGAGATTGAATCCCAGCAATTCGAGGAAAATCTGCCGCTCGGGAGCTGCGGCCGCGCAGCCGCGACCCCCGCTCAAACCCTCAGCGGCATCCGTTCGTTGCGCAGTACCTCCGTGTTCCACTGCCGCGCCGTTCGTTATATCTCCGCAAAGCCCCGTTCCGCCGGCGAAAAGCTCGGCCACGCCTTCCCGCAGGCCTTCATCGACACTGTGCGCCTGCATTGCGGCGATAAGAGGCAACAAGAGCCCGAGCCATTCATGGAAGCCGGGCTGAGGCAAGGCTATCCTGCCCCTGAGGGCCGAGAGTTCCAGGTGCGTGTGGGCGTTGACCAGGGCGGGGAAAAGAGCGGCTTGACCGTGGTCGGCCAACCGGACGCCGGCAGGAGAATCCCTGCGGACAGAGGGGAAAGGTCCCACCGCTGTCACCCGGCCCCCATGCGTCAGAACGGCCCCATTGCGCATGGGCGGAGAGCTGACCGGCACGACCCATTCGGCCCGGTGGATCACGGCGTGTTCACTGACTGGCGAAGACGAGGCCTTCAAAATCTCCCCTTCCTCACTTCAACAGGTCGTAAGTCATCGTACGCTGCCGGGGCTGGAAACCTGCGGACTCGATTATCCTGCGGATCTCTTCGGCCGAAAGGCGGAAGCGGACCCCTGCAGCGGCCACCACGTTTTCTTCTATCATTGTGGACCCGAAATCATTTGCGCCGAAAAAAAGGGCCAACTGGGCGACTTTTGGACCCATAGTCACCCATGAAGCCTGGATGTTGTCGAAATTGTCCAGAACAAGCCGTGAAATTGCCAGGAGCCTGAGATATGAGACGGCCGTTTCCGGTTCCCTGCGGATAGCGGTGTTTTGGGGCTGGAAGGCCCACGGTATGAAAGCGGTGAAACCCGCCGTGCGGTCCTGGAGATCGCGTAGCGCGAAAAGGTGCGTAAGCCTGTCCATCGGCGTCTCTTCGTGGCCGAACATCATGGTGGCGGTCGTGCGAAGGCCCTGGGAGTGCGCCTCCTCCATTACGTCAAGCCATTCGGCCGCGGAACATTTGCGCGGAGACACCCGGCGTCTCACCGAATCGACCAGGATTTCCGCGCCCCCTCCCGGGATTGAGTCCAGTCCGGCAAGTCTTAGCCGGGAGATCACCTCGCCGGCGCCGATCCCTTCCAGGCGGCTGAAAAACACGATTTCCGGCGGTGAGAAGGCATGTATGTGAATGGGATATTTCGACTTTATGAAGCTCAGCATCTCTTCATAGAAAGAAAAGGGAAGGTCCGGATGGCACCCGCCCTGCATCAGGATTTGGGTCCCGCCCAACCTTAGCGTTTCCTCGATTTTGGCGCACAGTTCCTCACGGCTCAGCACATAGGATTCACTATGGCCGGGAGGCCGGAAAAACGCGCAGAAACGGCATCCGCACACGCAGACGTTGGAATAGTTGATGTTGCGGTCGACAACGTAAGTAACAACATGCTGGGTATGCTTTTCAAGCCGCACGCCATGAGCCATCCGGCCCAGCTCATGAAAATCGGCGCCCTGGTAGAGATCCCAAGCCTGATCGATATTTAACCTGCCGCTTTTACTCATCGCTCAACCACACAACCTCCGGACCTGATTGCGGTCGCACGCGTCGTAAGGATCTTCGGACGCTGGACTTCTGTACACTTTCCGGAACAGGCTGTCCCGTTCCACCGGCTCGAATCCCGCATCCCGAACAGTCCCCTCTATCTCCCGGCGGCTCATTCCCTGCTGGGACTCGGCCCCAGCCATATGCCCGATCTTCTCCTCGACCACCGTTCCGTCGAAATCGTCCGCTCCGTAGTAGAGAGCGGTCTGGGCGAGCTTGACCGAGAGCATCACCCAATAGGCTTTGAGGTGCGCAATGTTGTCGAGCATCAGCCTGCTCACCGCAATCGTTTTCAGATCGTCGACACCGGTTGTCGGCGGAAGATGACTTAGTTCGTTGTTCGCGGGCTGAAACGGAAGAGGGATAAAGCAGACGAACCCGCCCGTCCTATCCTGAAGCTCCCTAAGCGCCGCCATGTGCTCGAGCCGTTCCCTTACGGTCTCGATATGCCCGTAGAGCATAGTGGCGTTTGACCTTATTCCGGCTTCATGGGCCTGGCGCATGACATCCAGCCAGCCATTCCCGTCCAGTTTCTCAGGACAGAGACGCTCTCTTATGCGCGGACTGAAGACTTCGGCCCCGCCGCCCGGAAGCATCTGAACGCCTGCCGATTTCAAACGGGCGAGGACTTCCTTGATGGAGATCGCCTCATTTTTTGCAAAATGGGCGATTTCGACAGCGGTAAACGCTTTGATAAATGCATCCGGCCTCATGTCGCGAATCTTACCGAGCAGGCCCTCGAAAAAGGAAAGAGGCAGGTCGGGGTGGCAGCCGCCCACCACGTGTATCTCGGTCAGGTCGTTGCCTTCGGCCCGGATTTTATCGAGGATTTCCTCCTCGGAGAGTTCAAACGAGAGCGGGTCGCCTTTTTTTCTGCTGAAAGCGCAGAAGCGGCAGCCGTTTACGCAGATGTTCGAGTAGTTGATATGGCGGTTTACGACATAGTAGGCTACATTTCCGTGAAGCCTCGTCCTGGCATGATGAGCGAGCGAACCCACAGCGTTCAAGTCCGGACAGGCAAAGAGCCTCTCACCCTCGGAAAGCGTGAGCCTCGCCCCCTGCGCAACTTTGTGAGCGATATCTGCCAGGCCGAGTTTTCTAAAATACCCTGGTTCCAGCATATTTCTGTCCTGCAACTCCGTATCAACCCTCGGCGAGGCGTTCCAACCCCGGCCAGGCGCCGATCCCGATTCGGAGCAGCTTTATGAATTCGTCCGCCTTGCGCTCCAGTTCAGCCTCCGGGGCCTGGTATATTCGCGCACCCGCGTCCAGAAAAGGCACGCAGTAAGCCTGGAGGAACCGGTCCATCAGCGCGTCGAGCATGAAAACGGCCATTTCGATATCCGTGTCCG
>JBEKXG010000215.1:0-7425 GCA_049512295.1 Syntrophobacteraceae bacterium | reverse complement strand
GGGGCGGAGCTGAAGGAATGATCGTCACCGATGGCGGGCGGTTCGGCGGATACGGGCTGTATCTGATGAAAGGCAAGCCGGTGTTCCTGTGGAACCTGCTGGATGTGAAGCGGGTGCGCTGGGAGGGCCCGGAGACCCTGGCACCAGGCAAGCACACCCTTGAGTATGATTTCAAGTACGACGGGCTCGGCTTCGCCACGCTGGCCTTCAACAACATCAGCGGGATAGGACGGCCGGGCACCGGAACTTTCAAGGTGGACGGCAAGGTGGTCTCGACCCAGACCATGGAACGCACTGTGCCGCTGACGCTGCCCCGGGATGAGACCTTCGACATCGGGTCGGATACCGGCACGCCAGTTGACGATAAGGACTACCAGGTGCCGTTCAAGTTCACCGGCAAGATCGACAAGCTGACTATCGCGGTCGAACCCGCGAAGCTGACGCCCGAGGACGAGAAGCGGCTCAAGGAGGCGGAAGCGAAAGCGGCTGACAGGATATAGTGACGGAATACAGATAAGGAGCATCTTCGACAAATCCGTGCACCCTCGTAAGGTGCTCGGATTTGTCAAAACACGCTTTCAGCCCGGTATTCATCCGGATCGTGGAAGAGAGAGGAGAAAATCATGAAAGAGCAAAAAGTAATGTCCAGATGTTTTTATCTATTTGCACTGGTGTCAATCGTATCGGCGCTGCTTTTGCCGGCCTTTGCCGGAGCTCAGGAGTACCCGATCATGAACCGGGTTGCCGACAAAGTCATTCAGAAATACCTGAATGAGTCCTGTGAGCAGTTGTGGCAGGAAAGAGGGCAGCCCAAACCGCCGATGGAGCAGGAAGCCGTCCAATTGCTGCAGGGCGACCCACAGATGCGCGCTGCGTTCATCGACAAAGTAGCGGCTCCCATCGCCAACAAAATGTTCGAATGCGGCATGATCCCATGATCCCTCAGGGCATAGGGTTCAGTCCTCCGGCCGCTCCCCGGAAGATTTAACAGACACGAAAGGAGAAGAATCCATGTTTAAAGACAAGCCTCTTTGGCCCATTGTATTGTTCCTTTTCGCATTGGTTGCGTTCCTCGCAGCGAGCGGGAACGCCGCTGAAACGAAGAAGGGATCTAAGGCTTCGAAGCCCGACAAATCGATGAGCAAAGCCCCGCCCCCCGTTAAGATGGAGCTCGAGCCTAAGGCCATCGAGATTCTGAAGGCTGCATGCGATAAGTTGGCCGCTGCCCGCGCGATGAGCTTTACAGCGGTGGTCACCTACGAGAGTCCCAGCCGGCTCGGTACCCCCCTTGCCTACACGACAAAATCGGAGGTCACGCTGAAGCGGCCCGACAAGCTCCGGGTGGTGACTGTCGCAGACGGTCCAGCTTCGGAGTTCTACTATGACGGCAAAGCGATGGTCGCCTTCGCCCCGGCCGAGAATCTGATCGCGATCGCCGAGGCTCCGCCTACCATTGATGCTACGCTTAAAGCAGCCTACGACTCTGCCGCGATCTATTTCCCATTCACCGATTTGATTGTAGCCGATCCCTACAAGGACATTGCCGATGGGCTGGTCCTGGCTTTCTACATCGGCCAGTCCAAAGTGGTCGGCGGAACGACGACGGACATGGTGGCCTATGCCGACAACGAGACATTCGCTCAGGTCTGGATCGGAACCGAGGACAAACTGCCCCGGATGGTCCGCGCGGTGTACCGCTCTGACGCGGCACATCTGCGCCACCAGATGGAGCTCTCGAACTGGCAGCTTGAGCCCGGCGCAGCAGACGACGCATTCGCTCCAAAGAACGCGGGCAGCGCGAAGCACATCGCCTTCGCCCATCCTAATGCGAAACCCGCAAAGGGCGACAAGGCTCCGGCGAAGGGCAAGTCATCCAAAAGTAACTGAGGAGGTAAACACATCATGAAAAAGATCTTTGTTGTTTTTCTGAGTCTTTCGATTGTGGCGCTCTTTTCGGTGCTGGCCTGGGCCTGGGGGCACGGCGGCGGTGGGGGAGGCCACAGTTGGGGTGGCGGCGGGTCCTTCGGCCACTCAAACGCCTTCGGCGGCGGCACGTCGCACTCCTGGGGCGGGGGCACTTCGCACACCAACGCGTATGGCGGCAGCACGTCGCACGCCTACGGTGAAGGGACCTCTCATACCAACATGTACGGTGGCAGTGCAACGCACTCCGAAGGAGGAGGCTGGTCGAAGACCGGCGCCTCCGGTGGCACGGCCTACGGCGATGCCCACTACGGCGGTGCATACTACGGTGGCGGAGCCTATGCAGGATACCACCCGCCCGTCGTCGTGAACTCTTATGGAGCCGGGTGCTACAACTGTGGAGGCTGGGCTACAGCAGGCGCAGCCGCTGCAGGAGCAGCAGTCGGCATGATGGCCGGCGCAGCGGCGACTTCCAGCGCCTACTCTGCCGGTGTCGCGACTGGCATGGCTGCCGGCCCCGCCTACGTCATGGGCGCGATCTATGCCACGCTGCCTTCCGGCTGCTCAACGTCGACCCTTCCCGTTGTCGACACCACTTACTACGTCTGCGGCGACACTTGGTTCCAGCCGTCCTATGGCGCAAACGGCGTTTATTACACCGTGGTTCCTGCTCCCTGAGGCTGCCCTCGGCTGATCAGGAACCTGCCACACTTACACGAGCGCTGACGTTGGATGAATTGTCTCATGTCCGTCGGACCAGGTGGTCATGTGACCGATTGGGTTTTGAATCCTCCCCGGAAGGGGAGTCGATTAAGGGCCTGAGTAAACTCAGGCCCAACCCCACACCAGAAAGAAGGGCCATATGAACTTCGCACGAATCAAACGCCGCCTCGGCGTGCCGCCTGGAGCCCCTCTCATTCAGTGTATGAGACTGAACAGGGATTACATTTCTCCACAGTGCAAGGCCGGCATCATGAATTTACTAAATGGCGGCGGGTAAGATCTGATCTTTGTCTCAATGGGGTGAAGGATGAGAGAAGGCTTCTGCTCGGCGCCTTCGAAGGCAACAGCATTGGTAACCGGCCCATGCTCCCTTACTTCGGGTGCATACATCCCGGGTCATCGTCAGTTGCAGCAGGTAAATCGTTTGCTTTCAATCTTCGTCATGGACCCTGAGGAGAGTGAAAGGCCGTAGCACAGTCTTGTCCAGGTTGGGCAAGTTGCTTGAGGAAGGAGGGTTTGGCCATGAAGAAACTGTTTATTTTTGTCATCGTGGTTTTGGCGTTCGGCGTTTGTCTCATTCAACCTTTAAGTGTTTTTGCGGCAGAGAGTGGGGTCGGACATTATGTCCCGGGCGCCTTCGCCGATTTCGGCGACATGGCTCCGCCATCCGGATTTGCGCTCCTGAATTGGTTCAACTACTATAACGGCAGTGCCGGGGCGGGCAAAAAATTCCCCGAGGCCGGACTTGTCGCGGCGAACTTAAAGGCCACCAGCTACGCGGAAATGTTAGGCGCAGTCTACACGTCGCCTTACGGTATCCTCGACGGCAAGTTTGCAGCCGCTGTAATTATCCCTTATCTCTGGATGGATGTGAAAGGCAACGTTACCAGCCCGAAAACCCTTACCCGAAGCGACTCGGCTAACGGTATTAGTGACATTATACTGGTACCTTTCTGGCTTAACTGGACCTGTGGCGATTTCAAATGGGCTGTGCAGCTCGATGTCTATGCCCCAACCGGCGCATACAATACCGGTCAACTGGCTAACGTGGGCTTCAATTACTGGACTTTTGAACCCATGGCGTCGTTTAGTTGGATAAGCAAGAAGATCGGACTCGAAATCAGTGCTACCGCCGGTCTTGATTTCAATACTAACAACAACGCAACCGACTATCAAAGCGGTGATGTGTTCCACATCGATGCTACTGTTGCCGAACATCTGCCCTTCTTCGGGCACGGTATCATCGGGATCGGCGCCAACGCATTCTACTGGAAGCAGTTTACCGCCGACAGCGGCTCGGGCGCGAAGCTTGGCTCCTTCGAAACTGAAATGGCAGGCATCGGGCCGGTGGTTTCCTACATCTCACCCCCGATTTGCGGCCATACCCTTGTGGCCGAGGTGAAGTGGTTGCCTCAAATCGATACCGACAAGACGCTCAAAGGCGACTACATATGGTTCAAATTGGCATTTACTTTTTAAGGGAGAATCGCGCTCTCCCGCTTTGGCCTCCGGCTTCATCCGGTTTTTTGACGCCATGTACGGGTGGAATGCCCGGCTCACTCCGTCGCTGATACGATGGGTCAAACAAGCCGGATCAAATGGTTCACGGAAAGAAACATGGTATCCCTTCTCTCAATTGACCGCCTGTCAATATGAAGGCCATCTCACTGGAGCGCCATGGACATTTCATCCGCATTTTTGTCTTCGGCAAAAATCTGGTCGCAGGTCCAGCAGCATTTACTTAACCACGTCATCACCTGGGCCATGGCAGCCCAACTCGCCGCCGGTGGTTTCGCTTTCCTGCTGGCCCATAAGGCTGCCGGATCCTTCCGCTCATGGTTTGAACGCCACATGGCCCTATTCGGTTTGGGCGAGGAATCCTCTGACCTGCGGAAAGCCAGAATTTTCCTTAAGGTCGCCCGCCCAATCCTGTATGTCATCTTCCTGCAAATTGCACTTAGCCTGGCGCAGCATTTCGGTTGGCCCTCTGAAGGCCTCGAAGTCCTGTTGTTTCTTGCACTCGCCATGTTTTTTATTCGATTTCTCGCCGCTCCGATGACGAATCGTTATTGGGCGAGAATCCTTACCGTGATAATCTGGCTTTGGGCCATTGTTCGAGCTTTCCATTACGACTACATCTGGATAAATTTTGGTGCCAATATCTACTTCGCAATCGGCGATTTACATGTTTCCATGCTGACTATTTTTAGAGCCTTTGTGCTGCTGTTGATCCTTTACTGGCTCTCAAAGAACCTGTTGGTCATTTTTCACCTCTGGCTGCACACCGGATCGGGCCTGCCCTCCGCTACCCGGACCCTGCTTTATAAACTCGGCACGTTGTTGCTCTTTTCCGCATCTGTGCTCGTCGTCCTGCATTATATGGGGATCGATCTGACAGTCTTTGCCCTGTTCGGTGGGGCCCTGGGGCTGGGAATCGGCTTTGGCCTGCAGAAAATTTTCGCCAATCTGATAAGTGGTTTCATGATCCTTGCGGATAAATCCATCAAGCCCGGCGACGTGATTCAACTGGGGAAAACATACGGCTCGATCAATTTCCTCGGCAGCCGCTATGTCTCAGTAATCACACGGGATGCTATTGAGCATCTGATACCCAATGAAAATCTGATCACCGGTGAAGTGATCAATTGGTCTTACAGCAATAATCTCCTCAGGCTGCAGGTCCCCGTAGGAATTTCTTACGACTCCGATGTGGAGAAAGCCACCAAGCTGATGCTGGAAGCAGCCGCGGACACCAGGCGAATCCTGCAGGAACCCAAATCTGGCTGCCTGGTGACAGGCTTCGGGGACAACGGTCTTAATCTTGAGTTGCGGGTCTGGATAAACGATCCGCAAAATGGCATTGGGTCTGTCAAGAACGAACTTCTAAGGGGTATCTTGCGGCGTTTCAAGGAGGAAGGTATCGAGCTGCCGTATTCGCAGATGGTCCTCCACCATAAGTCCATGTCCGAGGTCCGGATTCGGACTGAACCCGAGGAGTGAGAAGGCTGCTGAATGAATATGCAAAAAGAAGCGGATCAACGGTGCCACATTGGACCTGTATTAAATGAGGAGCGACGATGACGAATTCGACATTTGTGGATTTGAATGTTGTCGGCATCGCCTTGTAATTTTATTCCTCCTGCATCCTGAGTGGAAGCTTCGCTGCAACAGCAAGAGGTTACCTCCCATGAAAAAAGCTCGAAACCTCGTTTTTCTGATCTTCTGCATGATGGCGCTGTCGCTGTTTTACTCTCCGGCGGAAGCCGGCGACACTCTCACTCGCATAAAGGCCAGGGGTGATGTGCGCTGCGGTGTCAGTGACGGTGATCCGGGATTCTCAGTCAAGGAACCCGACGGGCGATGGTCCGGGATCGATGCGGACTTCTGCCGGGCCCTGGCCGCCGCCGTCCTGGGGGACCCCGGGAAGGTGGATTTCGTTTCGTTGGCCGCTTCTGCCAGATTTCCCTCCCTTAAGGCCGGCGAAATCGACGTTCTCGTCCGAAACACCACCTGGACGTTGGAACGAGAGGCGACGCTGGCAGTGATGTTTACCGGGATCCTCTACTATGACGGGCAGGGCTTCCTGGTTTCGGCCGGGAAGAATGTGCAGGACCTTTCCCAACTTAACGGAGCCGCCATTTGCGTCGTCAAGGGAACCACGCACGAAGCAAACCTGGCGGATTATTTCCGTGCTCGGAACTGGAGCCTCCGGCAAGTGACCGTCGAATCACAAGCCAAAGCGGCTGAAGCCCTGTTTTCCGGTCAATGCGAGGCCTTCACCTCTGAACGGCCCCAGTTGACGACCATGCGGTTGAAAGCGCCTGGAGGGCCCGAGGAGTATGTCATTCTTCCCGATCAAATCTCCAAGGAGCCCATGGGCCCCGTCCTGAGGCGCGGTGACGACGAATGGTTCACCATCGTGAGATGGGTTCTCTTTGCGCTCATAAGGGCGGAAGAAACCGGCCTCACTCTGGCGAACCTGCAGTCCGGGCTGGAAGCCAGGACGGACCCGTTGGTGCAGAGGTGGCTCGAGTTGGACGGGATGATTTCCAAGGCCCTGGCCATACCACCCGGCTGGGTCACGCGAGTTGTGGAGAGTGTGGGCAATTATGGCGAAATATATGAGCGAAACCTTGGGTCTCAGAGCCCCCTCAAGCTCGAACGCGGCCCGAATCGCCTCTGGACCCGGGGAGGACTGATGTACTCTCCGCCTTTTTATTGATGGAGAGATGGGCCCCGGGTCACCCACCGGGTGCTGAACGAAGCCTGTCATCGAATGCCGTCTTTAACTTTTCTCCTCGAGAGGAATCATGAGCGATCTGCAGGTTGCCATCACGCTTTTGGTGTTTGCCGGAGTTATTCTGGCCATTGCATTCAACGTCATCGATTTGGCGGTTGCGGCCCTGCTGGGGGTGAGTATAATGCTCCTCTTCGGGGTCTTCACGCGGCAGGAGTTTCTGAACGCAGCACAAACGGCGGGGGGACCCATCTCCTTGCTGTTCGGCGGGATGGTCGTGGCGCGAACTCTGGTGCCGACCGGGATTTTTGACATGGTGGGTACTCGCTTCCTGCGGGCGACAAGAGGAAGCGGCAAACGTTTCCTGCTGGGGTTGATTGTCCTGGTGGCGCCGCTCTGTGCGTTTCTCCCAAACGCCACCACTGTGATCTTGGTCGCTCCCATCATCATTCGCGTTGCCAAGGCGCTCAAGGTGGATTTTGTCGGCCCCCTCGTTTTGACGGCCATCATCAGCAACTCAGCCGGTTTACTCACACTGGTCG
>JBEKXG010000214.1:0-7431 GCA_049512295.1 Syntrophobacteraceae bacterium | reverse complement strand
GACCCGCTTGGCCCGGAGGGCGTGCTCGCGGGCCTCCATGGCGCTCATGGACATCATTTCCTTGATGTCGGCGCCGGCGACAAAGGCCCTATCCCCGGAACCCTTGAGAATGATGACCCTCACCTCCGGATCGGCCTCTGCGCGGTTCAGGCAGTCTATGAGGGCAAGGTTCACGTCCGCATTCAGCGCGTTCAGGGCTTCGGGCCGGTTGAAGGTTATCCAGGCGATGTTTTCCTCTTTCTGGTAAAGAACGGTCTCTTTCAGATCCGTCATAATCTTTTCTCCTTAGCGCGGAAGCCACCCGTCCCACAGCGACCGGCAGGGCGGGCTCCCCCAATCGGTTAAACACGAAGCTTGTCCCGAAGGGGAAAAGGCTATTGCTTCTTAAGGAAAACGCCCGTAGGATCGCACTCTTCTCTCAGGATGCGAATGAGCTCAGGCGTAGGCCGTTCCGTCTCGTGGACATCGGAGGCAACCTTCAGATCCCAACCCGTGTTTTCCTTGACCTGTGCCACCGTTGCACCGGAGTGATAGGAGGCAAGATACATTTCCTTGGTCTCGGGATCGAAACGGAGGATACCCAGGGTGGAGATGACGACACTGGGACCGTTTCCGTAGAATCCGTACTTCTCGCGTTCATTGCCGCCCCCGAAGTAGCCAGGGGTAGTGACGAAATCCACCTTTTCGGGGAAGCGCTGCTTCTGGTGCAGCATCATCACGATGGTACGCTTGCAACCGGTTCCGATGTCATTGGAGCCGCCGCTTCCCGCAAAGCGGACCTTGGGTTTTCGGTAATCTCCGATAACGTGGGTGTTCAGATTACCGTACTTGTCGATCTGGGCGCCGCCCAGAAACCCCAGATCGAGTTCGCCGGCGTGAACAATCCCGAGGCCCTCCATGAGACCGCCTTGCATGGCCGCTCCTGGTGTGAGCACCGAGTCGGCAACCGAAAATGGTGTCACGAGGGGCTTGCAGTCGATGGCGCCCGACTCATAGATGGCCACCATGTTGGGTGCGTGGGTCTTCTGGGCAAGAAAGGCCCCCAGAAGGGGAAGTCCGGTCCCGATGATGACCTTTTCCCCATCTTTTATTTCCCGGGCCGCGGCTACGGCCATCATTTCCTGCATTGTGAATTTGGTATAGTCGCTTATCATGGTCGGACCTCCTTAAAACCCGTAGTTGACCGAGGTGGACATCATGTCCTTAGCCTTCAGGCCGAAGAACTTCTTGATGCCGTAGGTATCCACGTAATTTTTCAAATACTCGTCCCGATCGGCAACACCGTACACCCACTCATCCATGTACTTCTTCCAACCGTCTTCAGTTATGGACTCGCGGATGTACTTGAAGATGAAGTCACGGTCGACGTCGTAGTAACCCTGACAATGCTTCGGGTGGGCGCCGAAGGGGGCATGAACAACACCCACCACCTTGTATCCGGGTACAATCGTCCTGTTGGGATCCCGTCCGATTTGCTCGCGCGTAATGATCTCCTCGCAGGACACGATGACCTCCTTGCAGGCCCTCATGCTCCAGGGCATATCACCCCAAATGCCCCACATCTGGCTGTTACCCTCCTCGTCGGCGCGCTGGCAGTGGAAATAACCCACATCCGGCTTCAGCGCCGGCACAAGCACGTGATCATGCCCCGAGCCGAAGGGGTCTTTCATCTGGATGGCTTTTTTCTCCCCTTCCCAGGCCCGATACTTCATCATGTCGCTGCCCTTCATAGAGTGTATGGGAATGTAGGGGATGCCAAGAGAACCGGCGAGGTAGCGAGCCATGACAGCGAAGTTCGTGTAATCCTCCATTTCAATCTTGTGGGGGATCTCTTTTTCCATCGCTCTTCTGAAGCAGTAAAGCGGGCCAAAAACCTCCATCCATACATAGGAGGATATGATGCGATCCACGCATCCAGCGCCGATCATCTGATCAGCATGCTCGTTGAAGCTGGGTTGACATATCGTGAGGTGTGCTTTCTTTTGGCGGATGATCTCATGCGTGATGGCGTATGAAGGAGAGTGGAAAAATCCCCCGATTCCGACCGTCATCCCGTCGGAAATGAACTTGGATACCACCTCTTGTGCTGTCATGATTTTAGATTTTTTCACGTTTGGTCCTCCTCCGAATTTCTCCTTGCCCTTTTAGAGCCTGTTTACTTATCTCTTCCATTCAACCCATCGTGGAAGCTCTCCCAATATCTGTCCACAATGGCAACACCTGCTGATCTTGTATTCTCCAGAGCTGAGACCAGGAAGCGATAAAGACTGAAATATCATCGCCGTACGAGTGCAAAGCAAGGGTAATGCCACGCGTTGCTTGCACCTAACCAGTTTCCATCCGGAAAGGGTGCTTTTCTGCCCTGGCGGTGTCAATCCTTGTGCGACGTACCCAAGTACGCCTCCGCGCAAGCCCTCGATTTCCTAGCCGGAACGGAAAATCCCTCCTTTCCGAATCGGAAACTGTTAGTGTTTCAACCGGGGTTTCCGGATGGACGCTAACTAGCGGTTTAATTGATTATTATTTTGTGATCCCGTGTGGAAGCATGGCAAAAATTTCAGGAAATGATGAAAAGATAAATCAGGAGCAACCTCGAAATACAGGAATGCTGAATATTTGGTTTATTCTGAATCAGGATTGATCGAATCATGAAATTTTCTTCATTTCCTGAAAGCGTGATGAAACTCGCTTTTCCAACATTTCCGGAGTCGTCGTTGAAATAATTTTTTGGCTCATCGGGCATTTGCGTACCTGACCAATCGAAATCAGGATGACTTGTTATTCTAGCATCCTCAAGAGGCCGGCTTGACCAACGGCTTGCCTATCGGAAAAACCATGCCCGCACTCGCCGGAATTCCTCCCGCTGCTATAACGATGCCTCACACTCCGGCAACGAAGAAGGCCCACCCGCTTAGCTGCACCATGGAGACGCCATTATACCCGAAATAGATCAGAGACAGGGATGCGAGCGCCACATCGACCGCCACGACGGATATAATGGAATCATCGCCGTCCAACGCCTATTTTATTAAACCAAGTAACTTAGTCCAACGGGTGGAAGTTATTTTGAGGAAAAGAGGGCTCAACCGGGAATTGCCGTCATCCCTCCTCTCCTGCTTACCAGTGCTTACATCGCAACATTACTCCATATACCTGCCCGCGGCCATCACCCCAAAAATCACCCTTCAAACATTTTCTTCGGGTTTTCTACCATTATCGTATGAATATCCTCATCTGTTACTCTCGCATTCTTGAGAGCAGGTATGATATTCTTGAAAACATGTGTCGGATACCAATTGCCAACCATTTCTTTAGGCAGGGTTACATCTCCACCAAGCCAATTTAGCACTACATCATGTGAAAATATCAACTGATTAACATATCCCATGGAGATAAGACCCACGATGGAACCCTTTCTGAACTTGTCCGGCCCAGCCTTCCACAACTCAGCGTCAAGACCGAGTCGATCGAAGGCAAGGTTTACACCTTTATCAAGAATACTGACATGGTATTTCAGATCGGCTGATCCCCCGGCGTGACCAATCGCAATTTGCTTTGGGTTGGCACCCTCGGATACCAGAATATCAACCTGTTCAGGGCCCATCGTTCCCGCCTCCGTGTGAGATATAATAGGAACGCCGGTTTTCTTTTGTGCTCTCGCTGCCGCCCGGATAACCATCTTTTCATAATCTGTAATAGCATCCAATCCAGTAGCTATTTTAATAACACCCGCCTTTACTCCGGTATCCCCGATACCGTCTTCAATTTCATTAGTGAACAAATCGGTCAACATCTCAACCGCATCCGTCAACAGGGATTGGAACTTGAAGTAAGGAGACCCTCCTTGACCTTCAGTATAGAGCCCAGTCGAGCACACAATATTCACACCGGATTTTTCAGATATCTCCTTGTAGAACTCAGGATCACGCCCGGAATCACCCGGTGTCGCATCAACATATGTCTTTACGCCGCAGGCTTTAATATCGTCCATCATTTTTAAACTCAGAGAGAGTGCCTTTGCTTTGTCTTGTTTTCTATTTGTACGGGCATACCAGCCAGCGTACCCGAATTGTATATGCTCATGCATCAGTGTTGTTCCGATTTTGTCTGACGAAACAGGCCCACATACGGTGTTAATCATCTTAGTCATTTGGCCTCTCCTTCTTTCCTTATGGTATGATATCTTTTCTCAAACACCATTTCCATAATCAGTTTCAAACGTTAAATAGTTTGCAGCAATGAGCACCTGTGTTGCTTATACTTGCATGCCTGCTTGATATCCTGCTTCAATGGCGTCCATAACTTTTGCAACTTTATTGGCATCTCCAATCGTGACCACCTTATAAGGCTTACCTGCAAGTTGTGCTTCAAAATCGTTATTGGGTTTGCTGCCTGAAGCTACAATGACGGTGTCGGCGCTTATTGTTTCAGTTACACAGTCTTTAACAACAACGGCGCCATCCTCTAATATGTCCTTAACTGTGGTATTTACAAGGATTCTTACCTTACCCTTCTCTAAATCCTGCAGCAAAGTCATTCTGTTTATATTTGGAACTTCCGTTGCGATATCCGGCAGCATTTCAACCAATGTTACCGCCTTCCCGTGATTTGCCAAGTGATTGGCAGTCTCAGCACCTACCATGCCGCCTCCGATTATGAGCGCCTTAGGCCCAACCGCAACTTTCCCGGCAAGAACGCTATAAGCATGCACAACGTTCGGTTTATCAACCCCCGGGATTTTGGGCAGGGCAGGCGTGCCGCCGGTTGCAAGAATGACGACATCCGGTTTCTCGGAGTCGATTAGCTTAGGTGAAACTTCGGCATTCAAAGTAACTCTGACTTTCAATTTGTTTAATTGGCCGATTTGCCAGCCGACGAAGTTGCCGATCTCTCCCTTGTTGGGCGGTACGCTGGCCAGGTAAAATAGCCCTCCCAACCTGTCTTGTTTTTCATACAAGCTCACCTCGTGACCCGCCTTTGCTGCTGTTGCGGCAGCTTCCATTCCGGCAGGACCGCCTCCAATGACCACAACCTTTCTCTTTGTGGCCGCCGGTTTTATAACCCATTCAGCCTCCTTGCCAAGTGTTGGATTCAGCACACATTTAATCGGTTGATCCAAAAATAATAAACCAATGCACCCCTCGTTACAGGCTATGCACGGGCGAATTTCATCAAATTCGCCTGCCGCCGCTTTTTTAGGGAATTCCGGATCGGCCAGTGACGCCCTGCCCATAGCAACAAAATCAGCCTTGCCGGCCGTAATAATGGAATCTGCAACGAATGGATCATTAATTCTGCCAACAGTAATAACCGGTATGCTGATGACCTTCTTTATTTCCTCCGCATAACCTGCGAGCCAACCATGAGGAACGGACGAAGCGGGAACAATTTTATCTACGCTCGCGTAAACACCACAGGACACGTGCAAGACATCGATCCCGGCCTGTTCCAATAAAACAGCTATCGCTTTTGTATCCTCTATAGACCTTCCCCCGGGAACGAATTCGTCGCAAGAAATTCTGAAGCCCACGCCGAAATCTTTGCCTGTTTTGGCCCTAACGTTAGCTACGATATCCAATGGGAAGCGCATTCTATTCAATAGATGCCCGCCGTACTTATCAGTTCTCTTATTTGAATACGGAGACATGAATTGCGCAATTAGATATCCGTGGGCGCCATGAATTTCAACACCGTCAAATCCTGCTTCTTTGGCCCTTAATGCGCAATCGCCAAATTTTTCCACCATTTTTTCAATTCCATCTATTTTCAGTTCCTCAGGCAGTTCCTGCATTGCCGGGCATGGAATCGGGGAAGGAGCAAACGGCTGACACATAGAGATGAGATGGCTTGTCTGTCTTCCACAATGATAAATTTGTGCAAATATTTTACTTGAGTACTGATGAACTCTTTTAGTCAACTCTGAATGACTTGCAATCTGGCTGTCATCCCACAAGCCTGCTACACACGAAAAACCTTTACCTGAAGGATCAACCGCATAATCTTCAGTGATAATGAGCCCCCACCCGCCTTTTGCTTTAGCTTCATGGTATGCTATGTATTTTTCTGTGGCAGTACCATCATTATTGCAATAATCTGTTACCATGGGGCT
This sequence comes from Syntrophobacteraceae bacterium, assembly GCA_049512295.1. Lineage (GTDB taxonomy): Bacteria > Desulfobacterota > Syntrophobacteria > Syntrophobacterales > Syntrophobacteraceae > SbD1. The sequence continues at coordinate 1,322 of JBEKXG010000214.1, read as the reverse complement.
TACAACCATTCTGTTAGAAATGTCTATCATTCCAATCTTCATGGGACTAAATAATGTTTTTAACATATGTAATTCCTCCTGTTGTTTATAAAGTGTAGTTTGAGGCCATTAAACTTCAAACATTGGTCGCAGACTTGGCGGCGGGTTTTCGACAAAAAATCACTCCCAAAAGCCTGATCCACATCAGGCCATTCCCCTCCTCGTCGACGCGCCGGCAGTGGAAATAATCCACATCCAGTTTCAGCGCCGGCACGGGCAAAACGCTGAAATGTCATCAGCACATGAGTGTAAAGCAAGGGTAATGCCACGCGTTGCTTGCAGCTAACTAGTTTCCATCCGGAAAGGGTCCTTTTCCGCCCTGGCGGTGTCAATCTTCGGGCTTTCTTGTGCGGCGTATTCAAGTACGCCTCGGCGCAACCCCTCGATTTCCTAGCCAGAACGGAAAAATCCCTCCTTTCCGAACAGAAACCTCGCGGGGCGTGGAGTTCTTATCCGGGGTTTCCAGATGGACACTAACTAGCAGTTGTAATTGATTATTATTTTGTGATGCCGTGTGAAAGCATGGCAAGAAATTTAGCAAATGATGAAAAGAGAAATCAGGGGCAACTTTGAAATGTAGGAAAGTTGGATATTTGGCTATTCTGAATCAGGATTGATCGAATCATGAAATTTTCATCATTGCGTAAAACCGTGAAACGATCAAAAAACGAATTCCCGGAGGTCGGCTCACTTTTAATTCGAAACCGGTGGGGGTGGAGCTTCTCCGACATCTCCCCCCATGTTCTCCGGCAGCGGATGATAAAAGAGGAAAGCGAAGCCCAAAGCATCAGGAAAGCCTGCTCGGCAATTCACTCAGGGCATCTGGCGGCAGCCTCCGCATTGCGCCCCGGCATAAGTGAACTTGAACTCGCAGCGGCCGTTGAGAACGCTCAGCGCATCGCCGGACATGAGGGCTGTTTTTTCCTGCGCACCTCCGACTTCGTGATGGGCTGATAAATAATTGTCGTTGAACAATGGGCCGCGGTCCGATGGCCTCAGGCCCCAATCTGCGCCATACGAGCGGAACGCTTTACACTCTTGCGGGCACGGGACTCAGCAGCGCGGTGCCCACAGGCCCTTCGCGGAGGATAATCGAGTCGTCCGATTTGGTCCTCCTAAGATAGACTTACTAAGTAAAAGCATAAAAAAACATAAATAGTTCAAAATAAGGGCCGTCCCATGTATCAACTCGCCTTGCCGAACCTCGGCCTCACCGAAGGCGAGGAAGAATTCTGAAGGGGCTTGCGGCTACGCCTACGGCGTACCCGCTGCTAATAAAACGA